>JBKKBQ010000155.1:0-4804 GCA_046714015.1 Nitrospira sp. | reverse complement strand
GAGCGGTGGAGAGCGGATTGCGAGCCGCAGCTGAGATCCAAGCCTTGAGCCGGTGAAGTGTTCTTGGCGCCGGCTGAGGTTGGATCACGGAGAGCTGTTGCGACTTGGCTGATTTGAGTGGCACAATCCATCGGTACAATCGCCATGGCCGATCCTGTTATGTATGACGATACTTCGAATTTGATCCGCCTGAGAGGCCATACACTCCTGTGCCTACAAGGGTTCCGTGGAGAGGGGTATAGCCCGGACTTTGTCACGAATATGAGCGCGATCCACCGAACCCTTGCCGATAATCCTGAATCCTGCGTTGAGGTTGTCGCTTCTCCCGATGTTGTCTGCGGAGCCTGTCCGCACCAGCAGGTCACCGGGTGCACGTTACATCATGTGCGATCCGAGGAGGAGATGCACGATCAGGATTGCGTGGTGCTTGAAAAGCTCGGACTGAAGGTAGGGGATCGGGTTCGCTGGCGCGATATCCTCGAACGCATTCGGAGATCAGTGGGTTGTGACGATCTGTCTTCCATCTGCGGAACCTGCCGATGGCTGCCTCTGGGCTATTGCCGCGAAGGGCTGAACCGGCTGCAGGCAATGGCGTCATCGGTTAGCTCGCCCTGATCCAACTCATCTCCGGAAGACATGTCGCTCCCACACCCTGTCTCTATCCCGAAACGGATAATGGTGGCCGGACAAGAGTGCCCCTTGCCGAGAAACAGCAAGTTGCTGAATAGCTCCTGTCCGGGTTGAGCGATCGCTTAGCGCGAAATGTTCCGCGTCAGCCCACCGGGTTCGAGTGGTATCAGTACCTGGCGATGCCCAGCATCTTGGTGAGCAAAGCAATGACCGCGACCACAACCCCGATGCCGACTACCCCATAGATGAGCATTTTTATGTGATCCATGTGAATCTCCTGGTGGTTGGAGTTGACGAGAGTTCATGTCCCATCGTTAGATAAAGAAAGGGCATCAAGAGGATCGCGCAGCTGAGTGCGACGTTGACATCGTTCTGGAGTGCACGTGGGAGCAGGCTCTGAAGCTGATGAAAAGCGGGCGGCAAGTGATCGCTCGAGCTGATCGGTCCTTCATACTCGGCTCCTTTGGTGGGAGGCGATGGCCCCGAGATTTATGTACTGTGAGGGCTCGGCAGGCAAGAGGCGCATAACCACCCAGACTGCAGGAATGATCAGGAGGAGAAATCGAAACGCAGTCGCGGAGTTCATGGGGACCTCCGGGCAGGCAGATAGAAATATGATAAGCCAGGAAGGCTCAAACTTCCAGAGCAGCTTGGTGGGCATTGGGTGCCAGTGGACGATACGAAAGTCCAAGTGCGCCCAATGGGAAGGAGGCGGATTCATCATTTGCTAAAGTTTCGGAGAAACAAAGGGGGCGAGAATCTGGTTTACTGTGTGGTGGTAGCATTTTTTTCACACAAGTCGATTACCGCGTCGACTTCGAGGGCAAATCGACCTCGGCCCCGTTGGAGAAGTCGCACATCCGGACATTTCTGCTCAAGCCGCCGCCGCAGCAGAATGAGGCGCGTTTCGAGATTGTCCTTGTACTCCGGCAGCCCCAGCCAAGTATCCATCCGCAGTTCCCGATTGGTGAATTCGACTCGCCCCTCGTTCCGGTACTGCTTCAGCAGGCGCCAGAGGATCCTGGCCGGCACATTGCGGATGAGGTAGTCGCCATCCACGAAGATACAGTCGTCCTTCTGGAAAAAGCTGAACCGGAGTGTGGAGGTTGAACGGAAGGCTTTGGCCGGTTGTTCCTGTGTCACTCGATCCGCCACGGTCTCGTCCTGGTCGCGGCTCAGGTAGTCGATCGCTGTGGCGAGGTGCAATCCAATGATGGACAGCAGGGTGTTTTCACGTGGGAGAAAAGCCAGTGGGTCCTTGCTCTCGACGGCCAGTACGCCCACCAAGCGTCCGCGTGTGACCAATGGCACGGCGATTTGGCCGGCTGCATCTGCGAGCCCCGGAAGGAGTATTTCACGCTCGATGGCTTCCGTCTTTCCCATGGCTTCGGCTCGGTTCCGTACGGCGCGCGCGTACCGCAAGCTGTGATCCATGGCCGATAGATACAACGTCCGCTTCGCACGGGCGACCATGCCGATCAGTCCTTCGCCGATGCCGATTTCCGAGCCGACGCCGTTATCCGAGTAGCCGTGGCTGGCAATGGTCTGCAGCTTGGCGTTGCGCTCGTCCGCAAGCAGGATCATCGCATGGCGCAAGCCGAAGAGCTCGTCGAGCAGCTCAAGCGATCCGTGCAGCGCCTCCTCCAACGTCTGCGACTGGTTCAGCCGTTCAGCAATTAAGCGAAGCGACACTACATCGGGCTCGATAAAGAGGCGGGACGACCGCTCAGCTGGCGGTGGAATAGGCAGCCGCGTGAATCCCTCCAAGCGCTCGACGCCCAGCACCTCATACACATCGGCGGCCTGTAGGCGAAAGACCTCCGTCATGCCCGAGTAGGATGCCACCGCCTGCAGTTGGAGCGACATCGATTCGAACAAGGGCCCCGTGGCTTCAGAGTGATTGTATCGGAGTCGAAATCGATAGGCATGCAATGTACGTGGATCCAGCACGACGGCGCAGGCAAATGGATTCTCGCGAACGTTGCGATGGGTCTTGTTGAAGAATTGAAACGATATCGCGAGGTGCCTCGCATCAACATAGTAGACCTGGCTGATAAACGTGATGTTCGGTGTCCCGTCGCTCGCGCAGGTACTCAAGGCTGCTGGGACGATGCCCTGAAAGCAGGCCCACAGATCTTCGAGCTGGAACGATGCCTTGGTCATGGTCCGACATTCTTTCCTGCGCCAGGTCCAGGCGTTTGATCAAACACATCAGTCACAGCAACGTCCACCGCGATGGTCGGTTCGACGACCCACCCTTCGCTCAATGTCGACGACACGCCGATGGCCTTCAGCTCAGCCGAGAATTCGCGATGCCACCGCCGGCTGAGCTTTTGTTCAACCGACGTCACCGGCTTGATGGTTTGCACGCGGCCCTTCAATTGGCAGGTGAGATGGTCGGTAGGTCTGGTACAGGTGACCGCGATCATGCCGTTTTCGCGCAGGTTGTCGAGCGTCTTGCCGGCAAACGTCTCGGCGAGAAGGATGGTCACCGTCCCGCGGTCCGGTGCGGCACGAATCCCCCACGCACGCGTACATTCCGGCATGAGCCTCGCATCGCGCGTGCCCACCATGACCGAGACGCCTGTGCGCAGGAGAGTGACGATCCAGTCGGGAATCATGAATGGATCTGGCCTGTTAGGAAAGATTTAGGGAGAGCTTAGCATAGTCTTAGGAATCGTGTCTCAGACTGCCGTGGTAGTGTCCCCCTCGTTGATCATGAAACCAACGCGTTCCTATTGGGCGCGTCACACACAGGAGGGGAGCCATGCGATACGCGATATCGGGTTTGACGATGTTCTTGTTCGCTGCAGTGGCGTCACAGTCGGCTTGGGCAGGCGATCGTCAAAGTGATGCAGCGCTGCGTGCCGGTGATGGGTCGGTGGTGTTCGTGGCCCACGACTACGGCTTCAGGGGGCCTGATCGTCTTCCTGCCGGTCTCACGACCGTGCGGATTGTGAATGAAGGGCAAGACCTTCACCACATCCAGTTCGTGAAGCTGCTCCAGGGCAAGTCAGCGGCCGACTTCCGTGCGGCCGTAGCGGCCGATCCAAGTCGGTTGCCGGGATGGGTGCAGTATGCCGGTGGACCGAACGCACACCCGGCTGGCAGCCACACATCCGCCACGGTCAACCTGACTGAAGGGAACTATGTCCTCATCTGCTGGATTCCCGATAAGCACGGAGTGCCCCATGTTACGCTGGGGATGCAGAAGGCGCTGTCCGTCCGAGGGGGAAAGCCAATGAGGGTCTCTCAGCCGAAACCCTCGATGGCTATCAAGCAAGTGGATTATCAGTTCATTCTCTCTAGGCGGGTGAAATCCGGCCTTCAGACGATAGAAGTTACGAATCTTGGCAACCAACCGCATGAACTCGTGGTGGTAAAGCTGATGCCGGATGCAACGGTCCGGGATGTGATCGCCTCATTCGAGCCTGGCGCCTCGGGTCCGCCTCAGGGTGAATTGGTGAGCGGGATTACGGCCATCGAGAATGGGCAGCGTGCCTACTTCACCGGTGAATTTGAGCCAGGGAGGTACGGCCTTCTGCTTTGCACCTGATGCGACCGACGGGCGGCCGCACTTTCTTCACGGCATGACGACTGAATTCACCGTAGAGCAATAGCCAGAGCAACTCTAGCTCCTGCTCTCGATGGAGAATGCCGGTCAGATGATGCAATCTGACCAGCTTATCTTGTGCAGAACAGAGAATGGGGCAAACTGCTGTTTTTTCGCAACATGGAAATGTCCAGTATGGAGTCAGCCTGTCGGCGAGGGTGGAGGCAAGGCAGGGTAGACGAAGCAGCGGACTCATTTGCCGCGGGCTGGTATTCGCAAGAGACTATCGGCTTAGAAGGCTGACGGCCCGATCCTGCCGGTCTTGAATACTTGAGCGTTCCAAATGTCTGCGGCACAAGGCAGGCTCATCAGCCTGATAAGCCTGCCTTGGTGAGCTGTTCATGGATGGGCCACGGACATGTTCTGCCGTGCTATTTCTTCTTTCCTATCGTTTCTTGGAGCAGTGATTTCCATTCGTCCCGATTGACGGACGGCATCGTCGTAATCTGAATGTGCCCCATCGAAGCATTCAACACGGCTGCTTTCATGGCCGTCTTGTTATCTGGAAAGTTCCAGATGGTGACGACGTCGTATTCGCCCAGGCAATAGTAGGCCTGGACC
>JBKKBQ010000154.1:0-6132 GCA_046714015.1 Nitrospira sp. | reverse complement strand
TCGGACCGTCCAAATAGTCGAACGCGGTCGCGTACACACTCTCGGCAATCTGCGCCCCCAGCCCACAGACATGCCAGCCTTCTTCGACGATCACCAGACGCCCGGTCTTTTTGACCGACGCAACGATTGTCTGGAGATCCAACGGTTTCAGCGTGCGAGGATCGATCACTTCCGCCTCGACTCCATCGCGGCTCAGCGCGTCGGCAGCCTGCAGGGCGAGCAGCAGCATTTTGGAATAGGCGACGATCGTGACATCCCGGCCCGCCCGTTTTACCTCAGCGACGCCGATCGGAATGGTGAACTCACCTTCTTGTACCTCACCTTTCGTGCCGTACAAGAGCTGCGCTTCGATGAAGATGACCGGGTTGGGGTCTCGGATCGCGCTCTTGAGGAGGCCTTTCGCATCATGCGGCGTGGCGGGCGCGATGACTTTCAGCCCCGGTACATGGCAGAACCAGGCCTCCAGACTTTGCGAATGCTGGGCTCCCAACTGGTGGGCGGCGCTCCCGGGACCTCGAATGACGAGCGGCACCGATAGTTGTCCCCCGGACATATACCGGATTTTGGCGGCGTTATTGACAATCTGATCGAGGGCCAGGATGCCGAAATTCATCGTCATCAGTTCCACGATCGGATGCAGCCCCGCCATGGCGGCGCCGATGGCCAGGCCTGTAAAGCCGGCTTCGGTGATGGGCGTATCAATCACGCGCCGCGGCCCGAACTCCTCGACGAAGCCTTTGCTGACCTTAAAGGCTCCCTGATAGTAGGCCACGTCTTCGCCGATCAAAAAGATGCGCTGGTCCCGTCGCATCTCCTCGCGCATGGCCTGATTCAGCGCTTCACGATACGACAACTCCATGACTCGCCTACTCCTGCCAGACGTCGGCGTGCAAATCCGAGCGGGCTGGAAACGGACTTTCGTCCGCAAACTTCACGGCAACCCGCACGACTTCGCCGATTTCCCGCTCCAGCTGTTTGAACTCCGCCTCGCCCGCCAGCTTCTGAGTCATCATGATGTTTTTCAACAAGACAAGCGGGTCGCGTTTGCGGTACTCCTCCACTTCCTCTTTGGTCCGGTAGTGGCCGTGCGCCGGGTCCGCCATCGAGTGGCCCATGAACCGGTAGGTCGTCGCCTCGATGAACCAAGGCCCATGCCCCGCACGGACTTGCGCTACCACCCGCTGCATCGCCGAGCGGACCGCGAGCACATCCATGCCGTCAACTGATTCTGCCGTGATGCCGTAAGACCGAGCGGTCTCGGCCACATCCGTATAGAGCGCGATGGCCCGTTCGGCCGGAGTGCCCATCCCATAACGATTGTTTTCACAGATAAAGATTACCGGCAGTTTCCACAAAGCAGCCAGGTTGAACGCCTCGTGGGCCTGCCCACTTGGCAGCGCCCCTTCACCGAAAAAACAGACCGTGACCAGATCGAGCGATTGATACCTATTTGCGAAGGCCAGACCAGTTGCGAGCGGGATGTGGCCTCCGACGATGGCATACCCGCCCATAAACCGGTGTGGCAGATCGACCAGGTGCATCGATCCACCCTTGCCTTTGCAGAGGCCGGTCTCCTTCCCGAACAACTCGGCCATGACCCGGCCGGGATCGGACCCGCGCGCGAGGCAATGTCCATGGTCGCGGTAGGCGCTGATGACGTAGTCGTCCGGTCGAAGGGAGGCGATGGCGCCGACAGCAATGGCCTCCTCACCGATGTACAGGTGCAGAAAACCGGCGATCTTCGCAAGAGCATACATCTCTGCCGATTTCTCCTCGAAGCGACGGATCAGCAACATCTGACGATACAGCGAGAAGAGATCGGCTGTGTCCATGCCGACTATTATGCAAGTCGGCTCAAAGCCGACTCAACCGGAATCGTACGGCCACCGAAGAGGACTGCAGGCGGCCGCGTTTCGCTTTGAATTCGCCGCGTCATATTCCTTATGGTATCCCTAACCGCCATGGAGCTGCTCACAGGAGACATCCACCTAATCGCCGGCTGACTCACCTTGACAAAGCTTGAAACCGGGTGCTACCACCGTCGCATGGTGGGAACCGACCATCGTCCATTGACCCAAGACTCCCAGGCCCCGGCCAAGGTCGTCTCCACCTGGTCCGGCCAGGCCCGTGAAGATGCCGTGCAGCGGATGTTCACCGCCATTGCGGGCGTGTACGACCTGAACAACACGCTGTTGAGCTTCGGTCTGCATTATCATTGGAAAAAGATTACCGCTTCTTTCATTACTCCCGTCGGACGAGGGACAGCGCTCGATGTCGGATCCGGCACAGCCGACCTCGCGCTCCTTGTCGAGTCTCGAATGGGACCCAAGGGACGCGTGATCGCATCAGACCTGAACCATGCGATGCTGGCCGAGGGCCTCAAGAAGATCGGTAGTAAAGGACTCACCGACAAAGTCACCTGCCTGCAGGCAAGCGCGGAACATCTGGGGTTTGGGGATAACACCTTCGATGCGGTGACCACCGGTTTCTGCATGCGGAACGTCGGGGATCTACCGGGAGCTGTGCGAGAAATCCGCCGTGTGATGAAGCCCGGTGGTCGCTTCGTGTGCCTGGAGTTTTCCCGTCCGGTATTCGGATGGTTGCGCACGCTCTACGATTGGTATTCATTCAAACTGCTGCCCTGGATCGGCACGATGATCGCCCGCGATCGCACCGGCGTCTACGAATACCTTCCGGCGTCGATCCGGACGTTTCCCGACCAAGAACGGTTGTGTCAGATTCTGCGCGATGCCGGGTTCCGTCAGGTGTCCTACAAAAACCTCAGCGGCGGGATTGTGGCGATACATATCGCCACCAAATGAGTTTGGAGTTGTGAATTGTTAGTGTTTGGTCGGCTCAACTAAAAACTCAACATTAAAAACTATGAACTCCGTTCTGTATGTTTTCCTGCCCTGCAAGAAGGTCTATCCCGTCGGGATCACCTACTTGGCGGACTTTATCCATCGACGAAAGCCCGAGGTCCGTCAGCGTATTCTCGACCTGTCCTTATTTCCTGTTCCCCAGCGAAGCCAGGCCATCCGCGATGCAGCCACGGAGTTCAAACCGGACCTGGTCTGCTTTTCTTGGCGCGACATTCAGATCTTTTCGCCTCATGAAGGCGACACCTCGCTGGAGCATGCGTTCAATTTTTACTTTGCCAGTAACCCGCTCAAGCGCATCATGGCGTCGGTTGAGGGTGTCAAGCAACTCTATCGCTACTACAACCACATCTATACAATCCTGTCGTACCCTGGACTGATCCGCAAAGAGTTCCCCAAAGCCCAGATCATGATGGGTGGCGGGGCCTTTACCGCGTTCGCCGATCAATTGATTGAAAAGCTCCCGGAAGGAACCATCGGCATCCTCGGTGAAGGGGAAGACGCCATACTGAAGGTGATTGAAGGCCGATCGATCGAGGATGAACGGTATATTGTCAAAGAAGGGGGCCGAATCAGGAAGGGCCAGCAGGGTTCTCCGGCGCTGCTGGATGCGCTGACAGTCGATCTGCCCTATCTCACCTCGATCTTCCCTCAGTTTGGCGAATATATCGGTGAATCGATCGGGGTCCAGTCCAAACGAGGCTGCCCCTACGACTGCGCTTTCTGCCTCTACCCCTATATTGAAGGCAAGCGAGTCCGCTACCGGCCACCTGACATGGTCGTCAAGGACATTGCCCAACATTACCACCAGTGGGGTGCCCGTCGATTCTGGTTTACCGACGCCCAGTTCATCACCGGGAAGGAAGCCTATCCTCAATGCACGGAGATCCTTGAGCGGATCGTGGCCGAGAAGCTTGAGATCGAGTGGTCCGGCTACATTAGAACCTCGCTGATTACCCCTGAGTTCGCCAAGCTGATGGTCCGATCAGGTGTGGGCGATCTGGAAGTCGCCATTACCTCCGGCTCACAGGAGGTGCTGAACAATCTCCACATGGGATTCAAGCTGGAACGCTTGTATGACGGCTGTCGCTATTTGGCAGAAGCCGGCTTCAAGGGCAAAGTGATCCTGAACTATTCCCTCAACAGCCCAAAGGAAACGGAGGAGAGCCTGCTGCAGAGCGTCGAGTCCTACAAAATGGTGGCCTCGATTCTCGGCGAAGAGCGGGTATTTCCCTTGATGTTTTTCCTCGGTATCCAGCCGAATACGGACCTGGAACAGCGTCTACTGGAAGAGGGCTACTTGTCGGCCGGCTATAACCCCTTGATGCTGACACCGACCAGTATCAGAAAGCTGCTCTATAATCCTGCTCCCCTCAACAAGATCATCGCCAAGGCCTGTCTTCGGGCCTGGGAACGGAAACAGGGTAGCCGCGACCCTCGTCGATGGACCGGATCCCTGTCCCAGTCTGCGGGAGAAACAGCCTATGCCGACCAGAGCCTCAGTCGGGGGATCGAAGGAAATTCCGGGCGGGATGCCTTGCTCTCGATCGAGGAGATTCTCCGCTCGCGCCGGCCAGTTCCATCCCCTTCGCAGACAACTGAGCCAAGAGCAAGTTCAGCCGGTTAACATCGTCATTGGTCATGAGTCAATGGTCATTAGACAGCCTGGCGGTCTTGTTTGCCAATGACTGATGACCTATGACCAATTATTGACAACCCCGCTCCTTGCATTCCAGTTTGAGCCGGTGCTATCATCCGTTTTCTGATTGGGCACTACGGCACAATCATTTTTATTTTCATATAATTACAGTCGCTCGCCTCGATCCAGATAGCGCCTTAAGGAGGCGCCTCAATGTATAAGACTATCTATATTCCGGTCGATAACTCCGACCATTCCAATACGGCAGTAGATGTAGGCGTTCATCTGGCTAAGATGTTCGGTTCCAAGATCGTGGGGAGCCATGTCTATGCCGCGAAAATGCATGACAAGCGCTTCAAGCAGATGGAAGCCGGATTGCCGGAGGAATATCACGATGAGAAGGAGCTCGATCGGCAACGCCAGATCCATGACTCGCTGATCACCCGCGGACTCCAAATCATCACCGATTCGTACCTCGACTACGTCGACAAGAAATGTAACGAAGCCAATCTTCCGATCGAACGGCGCTCGCTTGAGGGGCGAAACTGGAAGGTGTTGGCTGAGGATATTAATACCAACGGGTATGATCTCGTCATCATGGGCGCCTTGGGGGTGGGAGCGGTCAAAGACAGCGTCATCGGCAGTAACACGGAACGCGTGGTCCGCCGAGTCCGCAACTCCGATATGCTGATCATCAAGGACGTCCAGCCGTTGAAGAGCGGCAAGATCGTCGTCGCCGTCGACGGCAGCCCCTACTCCTTCGGCGGGCTGATGACCGGCCTTGCTCTCGGCAAGGCGCTTAATATGCCGGTTGAGGCGATTTCTGCTTTTGATCCCTATTTCCACTATGCCGCCTTTCACAGCATTTCCGGGGTCCTCAACGAAGAAGCCGGCAAGGTGTTCCGTTTCAAGGAGCAGGAAAAGCTGCACGAAGAAATTATCGACAGCGGCTTGGCCAAGATTTACCAATCCCATCTGGACATTTCCCGTGAAATCGCCCAGGCCGAACAAACGGATGTGAAAACGACGTTGCTGGACGGCAAAGCATTCGAAAAAATCATTCAATATGTCCGCAAAGATGTCCCGGCCTTGCTCATCGTCGGACGCATCGGCGTCCACAGCGACGAGGACATGGACGTCGGCAGCAACACCGAGAATCTATTGCGAAGCGCCCCCTGTAATGTGCTGATTTCCAACCGGAAATATGTGCCTCCGATCGATACGCAGGCCGAGTACACGATCGCCTGGACGGAAGAAGCCTTGCGCCGAATGGAAAAGATCCCGGTCTTCGCGAGAGGTGTGGCGAAGACGGCCATTCATCGATATGCCATCGAAAAGGGCCATACGATCATCAGTAACACCGTCGTAGACACCGCGGTAGGGCACATTCTGCCTAAAGGCGCCATGGACGCCATGCGGGCGCTTGGCGGCAGTCTGGACGCAGCGGGTATCGATCGCGACAAGATGCAGGCCGACGAGGCCGTGACGAAAGATCTCATGGGTTCGACATTGAGCGGAATCATGACCCAGATCATTGAGGAGAAACTGAAAGAGATCGATGCCTCCACGCAGGCCTACCTGGACCGCATGGGCCAAACCTATTTCGTCTGTGAC
>JBKKBQ010000153.1:0-11286 GCA_046714015.1 Nitrospira sp. | reverse complement strand
GTTGGCTGATCTCACCCACGCGAACGAGTCAGGCATGATGATCGTGGGCGGGCCGTTGCGTATCATGTTCGTCACGACACACGTCGCGATCAGAGAGCTCCCGTCGTTGCTGACTCAAGCCAAAATTGAAAAAGCGATCCGGTTGGCTCAATCGGCGCTGACGACTCTGTTTGGGATCAAACGGCCCAGGATCGGAGTGGCTGCCTTGAATCCACACGCCGGTGAGCATGGATTGTTCGGCGATGAGGAAGCCCGCGTGATTCTTCCAGCTGCACGAGCGGCTCAGCAACAAGGCATTCTAGCCAGTGATCCTTTACCGGCGGACACGTTGTTTGGGAAAGCGGCGAAACGGTCATTTGACGGTGTCGTCGCCCTCTACCACGATCAGGGCCTCATTCCGCTGAAACTTGTCGCCTTCGGCACTTGCGTCAATCTTACCGTGGGCTTACCCATCATCCGCACTTCAGTGGATCATGGAACCGCGTTTGATATCGTCGGGAAGGGCGTCGCCGATCCCGGAAGTCTGATTGAGGCCGTGAAGCTGGCAGCCAAGATCACTCAGAATAGGATCGCTCAGAATAGAATCGCGGCAACTCCCACGAAGAAGGGACGGGCCAGACATGTCGCCTGATATTTCGAAAGGGCTTACCGTGGTTCGGCAGCAGATAGAAGAACTGGATGCTCTTGCCAGACAGACGCTTCAAGATCTGAACACCGTTGCCGGGACCGAACGGGTAGCAAAATGGAAAGCCCGCACGGTGGCGCTTATCACCGATACCGTCGGTCCTCTGGAAGGACAGGCGATCGCTCGTATTCAACCAGGCCCATCGTTCACCAACGACCTGGTCGAAGAGTTTGCCGATCTCGTGGAATGTTATCGCTCGCCATTGATGATACTTGCCAAGCGATTGGCCCAGATTCCTCCAGCCAAGAGTTGATGGGTGGACTTCTTCACCCCCCCTGCAGCGATCAAACGTCTTGGACAGAATTTCCTTATCGATCCCAACATTGTCCGCAACATCGTCGCGCTGGCTGCACTCACTCCAACTGATCCCGTTGTGGAAATCGGGCCCGGGCGCGGCATTCTCACAGAGGCGCTGTGTCGTGTGACCGGCCACGTGACGGCGATCGAAGTCGATCCTCGGCTCCATGCGTACCTGACTGAGCGACGGCCCCAGTGTTCGAATCTCACGCTCGTCCTCGACGATGCGATGACCTATCCGATCGAGCATCTTGCTAGCGGCACCGTCGTCGTCGCCAATCTTCCATATTATCTATCCACTCCCATCCTGTTCCGGCTTCTCGATCAGCGCAACCGCTTTCCCCGCATGGTGTTGATGCTGCAAAATGAAGTGGCCGATCGACTCGTGGCCAAGCCCGGAAGTTCGAACTACGGTGTCCTGTCCGTCATGGCACAGTATGCGGCAGAGATTACCAAAGCGTTCCGGGTCTCTGCGCAGTGCTTCAGACCAAGACCGGAAGTCGGCTCTGCGGTAATTCTGCTAAAGACCAAGCCTCAAAGAGCACTGAACCAGGAGGAAGAGCCAAAATTCGCGGCACTGGTGAAAGCCGCCTTCGCCCACCGCCGCAAGACGCTAGTTAATTCGCTGAAGGATCAGGGTTACGATCACAGGCTGGTGGCAGTGGCGTTGGAAGCGCTTGCGCTCTCTCATTCCATCCGAGCGGAAATCCTTTCCATCGCGCAGTTTATCGAACTGACTCGCAGCATCTATAGACCAGGCCTCTCGATCCCCCACCAGTAACAACTGCCGGCGGGGGCAAGCCGGCAGCAGACAGGATCCGACTTGATCTGAGATCGTGCATACACGAGCGACGATGAGTGGAAAGCCGAGGTCGTGCGTGCTCAGCGCACTACGTTGGGCGCATGTGGATTTTGAAAATGACGCGGCGGCTCATATCACGGTCTGGGTGTCCGGCATCATTTCGTAGTAGATCCTGCTTACCACGCCCGTTCGCTGTGGCTTTCTGTAAGAAGCATTCATACGTCCAAGGAAGGTTCTCGCGGATAACTTCCAAGCTTTTCGCCAGCACTGCAAAAGAGCGGTCCTGACTGAGTCTCAGATTGCGTATATCGTCACCCAGATCGTCGGTGTATCCCTCGATTACAAAGGCCTCTACTTCTTGCTCTCCGGGCTTGCAGATGAGTGAGGCGTAGTGCGGCATAGCCTCGGACAAGAAGGTCTCGACTGTAGGGAGCAACGTGCTCTTCCCAAACTCAAAGTTGATCGCTGTATCCGGCACGGTGATCGTTTGCACGCTCGGCCTTTTGGATTCCATCGCTGAATGAGCTGGGTCAGGTCGAGTCGGGATGTCTGTCGGTGTGGCACGACTCCTGATTGGGTTGGTATGTCCATCTTCGATGCGGGTCAGGTAGGCCACGAGCAATAGAATGAAGATGACGGCAAGCGAAGTCATAAGATCTGCAACCCCCGCTCGTCACTACGGGCGAGCTGTCATGAGAGTCCCGTGTGAAGAGCGACCTCATCCCCGTCGTCCCTTCATGTCGTGTCATGTGAAACGAGACGACTTGCCTGGATCGCCGTCTTTCTGCGCCGGGCGTACACGTTCTGCCGTCGTAGTTGTATTGCTCCTGAGTCCCTGAAACATTGTTTCGATCTCTGATTGAGACAGCTGTACCGGGGAGCGTTGCTCCTTAATCGAGCGGTTGAGATCGTGGATGGCTTCCAGCAAGGGATTCATCATGCGTCTTAACCCCCGCTGACGAAACAAACTCACCAGCCGAGCGCTGGCTGTGGACTGTCAGTTCAAGAAACCAGGCGGATTGCTCTACCGTGAGGGTCTTGCGGTATGAAAACCAGTCTCCTCAACTTTCTGTGCCGAGAGTGGCTGCGAGAAATAGCCGCCTATCGCGACACTGTCGAAAGAGCGCCGTCGCAGAAGGGATATTCTTGCCGGGTGGCCGCCAAGTTCTGTAGGGGTGCGGGGACACAGGCTACTCACCCGAACTCGAAGTTGCTTCTTGGGGTGTGGGAACTTGGTGTATGATCACCACGACGTCAACTGCCGGAAAGAGGAAGCATCATGCACTTTGTCCGAATCGGAAACCGTGCGATAAATCTGGATCTCGTCTCTCACTGTGAGGTGCAGATCTGGCATGATACGGTGTCGGTCAAGATCTATATGACAGGAGCAGCCAATAATACTCCGGTGGTCCTGAACGAGGAAGAAGCTAAGCAGTTGTGGAAGTACCATCGAGTATGTCGCTGAGAAGCCGGTTTAATTCGGTGGATGTTCAGCGGCTGTTCTTTTCGTCTCCTAGTGAAGGTCACCGCACGAAAATCCGACTCTCGTCAAAACCGACGGCAGTCTTCAGCGGATTCACTCTATAGTCACGGTAGAACCCCATGACCTTCTTGACGTAGGCCCTTGTCTCCTTGTACGGGGGAATTTGCCGATATCGGTCCACCTTTCGCTGGCCGGCATTATAGGCTGCCAGCGCGAGTCGAACATTGCCGTGATAGCGATCTAGCAGATACCGCAGATGTCTGGCTCCTCCCGCAATATTGTCGCTGGTGTCATAGAGGTTTCGTACGCCGTGCTGAATCGCAGTTTCTGGAATCAACTGCATAAGCCCAACCGCGCCAGCCTTTGAAATGACGATCGGATTGAAATCTGATTCGGCTTTTATGACGGCCATGACCAACGCAGGTGACAGACGATACTTTTCAGCATAGTGAGCGACCGCGCCTTCAAGCTCCTGATCCGGGATGGAGGCGTGGTACGTCCGTTTGTTCGCCAATGGCGAAAACCTCCGATCACTCGGTACGTTCGTCACATGTACGGTGTCGTTCGGACTGATGTAGCGATACATTTCCTCAACTCCGAATACCGAAGAAGCAGACGTCACATTGAGGAACACCGTGGAACAGATACTTAATCCGACGCTTCGAGAGAAGAAGCAACCAACTCTTACTTTCCACTTCACCGCGTGAACACTCAGTCCCCATTTCATTGCCTTTGTGGACGCCATGGTATTTCCCCTTGGTAGTTGTCGTGGTGCTCACTTTAAAGGTCAACCTGTTACCCTCTAGCGCAGGTCCTGTGCCAATGGTCTTGTACAGAAAGCGAATGTTTTAATATGTTATGTATTGACGGTCGTGCTACTTCCGTAGGGGAATCGCCAAATCTCCCATCGAGTTTTTGTCATCGGGGCCGCACTTTGTCGCTTCCACCTTCTGGATTACTTAGGCGTGATTGTCGTCTTGTCGATTGAAGGCGGCTGTTCGTGTTATGGTTTAGTGTGCTTTGAAGGGTGAGTTCAGACAAATCCGATGAAGGGGCGATTTCAATGGGTCGAAGGAGGCTTTTCACGCGACTTGCCGGCATTCTGTGTGCGTTGCTGTTGGTCACGGGATGTGCAAGCGAATTCTCCGTTTTCAGCGCATCAGGCGAGCCTCTCCTGATTGCGCGCCGAGGTTATTCACCAGACGAATGCACTGAGAAGGTGAAGGACGACGCCGCTCGCATGGGTCTCACATTGCGGTATGTTCACATCCGTGGTAGCGCCGCCGGCCGTTCGTTACTATGGCCCTTTGAACCAGGGTACGCCTGCGAAGCTGCGATCGGCCCAGAGCAGGGCCCAATCGGCACGTATCCAGGCCGTCCCCACATCCTGTTCCGCGGTTCGTGATTGAATCTTCTACGTATCTTCCTTCAGCTTCAGTAATTTGACGACAACGTAAGATCCGGTGTGCCGGTTTGGGCCTGCCCAATCTGTGCCGGATAACGGCTATGGGCAGCGGACGTATTCCGGTGTAGCCGCGGGCTAGGTTCTCCGGCGTCTTATCGCTACGTGATGCTTCGGCGAATCACTTGTTGAATCAGTGTCTTAAGCTATACTTATTGTGTACGTGAAGGAGTGGTTAGGAGGGGGTAGGGAGAAAACTCGAGCCCAGAGTGCTAATGATCAAAATTTTGTTGGTTGAAGACAACGACCTCGATGCACGCCTGACTCAGGACATTCTGGCGGAATGGCGCATGGACGAATTTGATATCATTCATGTAACCCGTCTGGGCGCCGCTGTGACCCACTTGGCCCGGGCACGTTTTGATGCCGTCCTCCTCGACCTTTCACTCCCGGACGGTTACGGACTCTCAACCGTGCGTCAAATGCATGCCGCGAACCCGACGATTGCCATCATCGTGCTAAGCGGGCTCAATGACCAGATGCTTGCGTTACAGGCTGTCCAGAATGGCGCCCAGGATTACCTTGTCAAAGGAGAGGGACCGTCGGAGTTGTTGGCCCGCTCAATCCGCTATGCCATAGAACGAAAACGGGCCGAAGAACGCCTGACCTACCTGGCTCAATACGATCAGCTGACGGGCCTTGTGAACCGCACCTTGTTTCGTGATCGCCTTATCCAAGCCATGGCGCGCAGCAAACGGCTCCAACAACCTCTCGGTCTCATGCTGCTCGATCTTGATCAATTCAAACCGGTGAACGATACCATGGGTCATAATATCGGTGATCAGCTTTTGAAGGCGGTCGCTGAACGACTTCAAGACTGTGTGCGCGAAGTGGACACGGTCGCCCGCATGGGAGGAGATGAGTTCACGATTATCCTTGAAGGCTTGACGTGCGAAGAGGATATCACGCTGGTGGCACAGCGAATCACCAAGTCCTTGGCGGAACCATTCCACCTTGGCGAGCACAGGGCGCTGATCGGAGTCAGTATCGGTATTACCGTCTACCCGACCGATGATCAAGAAGTCGACGAGCTCTTGAAGCATGCCGACGCCGCTATGTATCGGGCCAAACAACAAGGGGGAAGCGGTTTTCAGTTCCACATTCCCGATGATTCGCCCTCCTCCACCCGCTCGAGTTAACAATCATCTACCCTTCGGCGACTCCCGGCTGTTCTCATCGACCGATCTGAGCAAGCGGTTGATCGGAGATTGAATACGCACCGATCAGGTTCCGTTCGAGTCGATTCATCGTAGGAAGCGCCGATGGCGCCGGGTGGGGATGCGCATCGGGCGTCATGAGAATACCCCAGTGCTGATTGTTCCGACAGACATTGTCGACAATTAACCCTTCGGCGTGCTGGAACAAGAGCATGCCGCTCAGCATGTTTCCTTCACACAGATTCCGCACCAGTTCCGGACGACTGCCGGGATCCCGGACCGCGATGCCAAAATGGTGATTTTCGACACAGCGATTATCCGCCACTCGCGGTTGAGCACCGGCAAATACGAAAATGCCCGACTCCCGATTGCGGCACACTTCGTTGTCGGTGAATGCGACCCGACATTCGGGTCCATACAACACGACTCCCGACAAAATGCCTTCCATTGCTCGGCACTGCGTGATGATGCATGTGGAGTTGAGTATGTTGAGAGCCGAATGTTGATCGCTGCCGACATAGCGGAACGTGATGCCGGTAATCCACCCTTCCGGTACCTCTTGTAGATATAGCGGCCCGCTACGCCGGCAGAAGATTTGGACGCTATCTCGCCCGGCGCCGACAAGTCGCACCGGTCGTTGAGTGACGACCAGTTTATCCTCATAGATCCCAGGACGGACATAGACCTGGTCCGAATCACCGACATCCTTCAGGGCAGCGCTTGGCGTCGGATAACAGTGCCGATCATCACAATCAACAATTAATGTTCGTCCGCCTAAGGGGTTGGTCGGAATCGTCTCTTCACTCACGATCTTCTCCTCAGGAGAGGTCTAGTGCGTCCTTACAGCCTTTAACGCGAAGCGGAAATCATCGAATACTGAATTCACAGATTAAGGGAATCGAACCACTTTGTACAAATCTGTGTCTTCATCTACACGCTCCTTGAAACCCTTCAAGACTAAGGCTTTCATGATCGAGCAAAATCTTGTTTTTTCAGCATTTCTCGTTCGTGAATGGTCGAGGCTCTGGCATACTGATTGCGTAAGTACGTCCCTCGACTGCCGTATGAGGTGATGGAGGCCCACTATGCCCCAGAAATATATCGGAATTCTCATGCTCCTAGTCATGTTCTTCTCGGTTGCCCAGTCCTTCGCTGCCCCTGCTCAGCGGCAAGATACGACCCGCCGATTATACGATCGCGTTATGGATGAATTTAAGCACCGCGACTACAAAGCAGCTATGGCAGGTTTCCAACTCTTCATCGAACTGCATAGCGAATCCGCCTTGGCCGCCAACGCACAATATTGGATCGGAGAATGTCAATATCGGATGGGGCGATATCGAGACGCGCTCAAGTCGTTCTATGAGGTCGTGTCAAATTACCCGCTCAGCCCTAAGTCGGCGGCTTCCACGCTGAAGCTCGGCCAGACGTACACGAAACTGGGTGATCAGGAGAAGGCTCGTCTGATGTTCGACCGGCTTGTGGATCAATATCCGGATAGCCCGGAGGCAGAGGTCGCTCGCAAGGTCATTGAGGCTACTTCAAGTTCCCAAGATTCAACGGATCAATCGCCGTAGGAACCCGCCGATTCGATTGACGTGCTCGTGCTTCGTCACTCCTCTGCAGTGATCCCCAATCGTGCAGTGAGATCGGGCAGCGACTGGTTTTTCTTTGGCTGCAACTTCGTCAGCTTGATCCCCGCGGCGTCGAGCACCGACTCAATGACGGACTGCGGTTCGTCCTGATGGGCTTGGGAAGATTCACGCTCAATCTGCACGACCCGTTCGACGCGACAGGACCCGGGATGGACCAAGACAAAATCGACTCGCTTGAGTGCGATCTGTCGCAAAACTTGGGAACGCGCCTTTCCCACCGCTTCGACCGATACGAAAGACCATAATGGCACCTGACTAAACACGAGGTAGTGCTCTTGGACGGCCATTCGGAGGAGGCTATATAACGCAACCTCCTCTTCAGCGAGCAATCGGGCAGGAGCGATGGTGACGCCGTGAGGAATGGCAAACGGCGCTGTAGACTTCTTTCTCCGTCGTGTCTTCGCCAAATAGTGCCAAAGTATGATGATCATTGCGATGACCGCACCGACCAAAAGAATTTTCATCTCTCCTCACTTCCGCCCTTTGCGCGAACGCAGCCGTTGAACCCATCGCGGGCCACTTGGGACGATGCATCCCAATAACCTCGGGGACGCCGCCCCCGTAACCGATGGCACGTTTCCGCACTGTTCCATCACGGTCTGATAGGCCAGAACGGCAAAAGCTACCGATTCCAGCGCCTTGCTGTCCCACCCGTGCGACTCAAATGACGTGACCGGCACTGGAGCAAAGATGTCCGCTAAGTGTCCCATGATTGCCCGGTTCCGAACACCACCCCCGCCCACGATCACCTCATCGATTCCCCCCTTGATCCACCGCCTGGCTGTACCGACCGCTTCGGCAGTCCAGCGGCTACAGGTGGCCAGAAGATCTTCAACCGATAACCGATGGGTGTGTTGCCAATGGAGTAATTCATCCAACATCTTCGCACCGAATACCTCACGGCCCGTCGATTTTGGGGGAGGCTCAGAAAGATACGGATGCGCAAGAAGTTTGGCGAGTAGTCGTGACTCGACCTGGCCTTTGACCGCTAATCGACCATCACGGTCCATCGAAGCTCGACCATTCGTGGCGCGCGACATGAGGCCGTCGAGAACCATATTGGCCGGCCCCGTGTCGAACGCGGCGAGATCCGCCGTACCTGATCCCCGGGGAAGATAGGTCACGTTGCTGATGCCGCCAAGATTCACGATGAGCCGGGCGCGGCGCGGATGCCGAAACAACAGCGCGTGGACCCCTGGGGTGAGCGGCGCCCCTTGTCCGCCGGCCGCAATGTCGCGTGGGCGAAAATCGGCCACGGTCGTAATCCCGGTACGTTCGGCAATCACGGCAGGCTCAGCGATTTGCAAGGTGGAGCGTATTGCGCCGACGCCGGTATCTTTGATGCCTTGCGGCAGGTGGTGCACCGTTTGTCCGTGAGATCCAACCAGGTCGACGTCCTCCGGAGACAATTGAGCCGCTCGAATGACTCCTAAGGCGGCGTCGGCGAACCATTCGCCTAAAAGCGCATTCAGATGGCAAATATCCGCCACCGTTCCGGAAACCGATGCCGAGAGAATGCGTTGCTGTAGCGAACGCGGGTAGGACAGCGAATGAAACGCAACCATCTCGACGCAGAGGCCCGTTTTCCGGTGGACGATGGTGACCAGCGCCGCATCGACCCCGTCAGCTGAAGTTCCTGACATCAATCCGACAACGTTCATCTCCGGTATCCTTTCACAATGACACGAATGCCGGGCAGGATACTGAAAAAGTCCGCCAGCAGCGTTCTCGCATCGCTCAAGACCTCAACGTATCAACCACGTACGCCTCAGTCTTTCGCTCGCTGCCGCCTTGCTGGACAGCCTTTTTTGAGTATCCTGAAGTTATTTTGGCGTTGGCAGCTACAGGAAATTCCAGCCATATTGTTGGGCATCACCAAATTGTTCCGCAGCCTGCAGAGGCTCCCGGCTGTGCTACGCTAATCGAACTTTGGCGTAGGGTCAAGGAGTCGAATGGACAGGGTCTACGAGCGGTACCGGGCTCATGATGTCGTTGACACCGTAATACCCGGATGGTACCGTCCCCGCCGATGTTTCTGGTCAACCACGTGCGGAAGTTGCCTGTCTGCTCTCTCCTCGCCGTGCTAGCCGGCTTCCTGCCCTTCTTTGGCACCATGACGGAGGCTCGCGACCCGATTCCTGTCGTGGTCACAATTCCCGTCCTGAAGGATTTGGCGGAGCAGGTCGGTGGCCCTCATGTACGGGTCACATCGTTGTTGAGCGGCTACGAAAACGAGCACACCTATTCACCCAAGCCCACCGATCTGGTCGCCGTCCGGAAAGCCAGGCTGTTGTTGGAGATCGGCATGGGACTTGAGGTCTGGGTTTCATCGCTGGTGAAGAACGCGGGAGGCCGATCGTTACGCGTCATCACGACATCCCAAGGAGTCGAGCTGATTCGAGACGATGCGGATGCTCATGAAGGGACGCATCACGATGGGAACGCTGGGAATCCGCATATCTGGCTGGACCCTGTGAATGTCGCCATCATGCTGCGCCACGTCACCGACGCGCTCATCGAAGTGGACCCAACCCATACAGCGGAATTTCGAACCAATCAATCAGCCTACCTCCAACGGCTGGGTGAGTTGCAAAAAGAACTGTCCGCGCGTACTCAGCAATTATCCGACCGACGTTTCATCGCCCACCATCCAGCTTGGCCCTATTTGGCGAAACGATTCAGCCTGGATATTGTCGGCACGATTCATATGCAGTCCGGCACAGAACCATCCGCCCTTCACCTGCAATCCCTGATCGACAGAATCAGAAGGGACCACATCAAAGTGGTCGTGTCGGAGGTTCAACTGAGCCAGCGGCTTCCTGAACTCCTGGCGAGAGAAACCAAAGCCCACGTCGTGGTCTTGACGACCATGCCGGGGGGGTTGCCCGGAACCGCGACCTACCTCGACATGCTTCGCTATAATGTGCTCCAATTGGCCGGAGCGTTGGAAACCACCTCGTAGCCTTTCTCATATGCCGCCGGAAGGAGCTTCGGATTTCGTGTCTGATCCCCGCGAGCCGATCATCCGTTTCGACCATGCCTCCTTCGGGTTTCCCGGGCTCATCGCCCTCAAAGACATTTCGCTGGCTATCTACGAGGGAGAGTTCGTGGGAGTCATCGGCCCAAACGGATCAGGCAAGACGACGCTCTGTCGAGCCGTTCTAGGGCTTCTCGCTCCCGTGGAGGGACATCTCCATATCTTCGACTGTGCCTGTGACGAGCTCCGCTGCCACCATCGCGCGAAAATCGGGTACCTCCCGCAGAAAGGCGTCGTCGATCAAAATTTTCCGGTGACGGTCCTCGAAACAGTGATGATGGGTCGTTACGGAGCGCTGGGCCTGTTCAAGCGTCCAGGGAGGAAGGATCGTGACATCGCGCAGGAAGCCCTGGCTCAGGTGGGAATGGATTCTCACAAGGATCATTCCCTTGGACAACTGTCCGGTGGTCAACAACAGCGGGTCTTTATCGCCAGAGCCCTGGCCCAGCAGCCCAAGGTCTTGATATTGGATGAGCCGACAACCGGTCTGGATATTACCGCTCAACACAATGTCATCGAGCTCGTGCAACAGCTGCATGATGAACTCAAATTGACCGTCCTCTTGATTACACACGACATCAATATGATTCGCTCACGGGTCGATCGATTGGTTCTTCTCAAAGCCAGACTCTTCGCCGCAGCCCCGCCCGCAGAAGTCCTCAAGCCGGAGATTCTTCACCAGGTCTATGGCAAAGACCTGGTGATTAC
>JBKKBQ010000152.1:0-11300 GCA_046714015.1 Nitrospira sp. | reverse complement strand
GGACAGCGATACTCGCTCATATTTTCGACCATGCCCATGACCTTGATACCGATGTCGCGGGCATAGGTGACCGACTTCTGCACCACATCCGATGCCACTTCTGATGGCGTCGTGACGACAATCGCTCCTGCCAGGTCAGGAATAAACCCGGCGATGACCGGCGGCTTGTCCGCTGCGGCCCCCGGAGGGAGATCGACCAGCAGATAGTCGAGCTTACCCCAGACGACATCGGCCAGGAACTCTCGGATGACGTTCATTTCCATAAGCCCGAGCCAGACCGGGCTGACATCCATCGGCCCTTTCCAGCGGACGGGGGAGGCATCATCCAAGAAGAAGTCCATCGATGCGACTTTCACCCCGAGCGGCCCGACCGGGGGAATTGCCCCCTCAGGCCTCATAGTCAACGACTGGCCGTGTAATCCCAACATGCGGGGCACACAGGGTCCGTTCAGGTCCACATCGAGCACCCCTACTGTGGCGCCCTGCCGTGCCAAAGCCAATGCGAGATTCACGGTGGTCATGCTTTTGCCGACACCACCCTTCCCGCTCATGACCACGAGCTTGTGCTTGATACCCGCCATGCGCGCGCGGACCTGCTGGGTATTTTCTGAAATCTGTTTGAGCACTTTGGCGTCGTCTGAATACTTCAAACTACGAAGAATCGCCTTCAAATCTTTTTCAACCGCCATGTCGGGACCCCTCGCTAACTGTGCGAATACACAGAGGATGACCGTACCACAGGGATTTCCGGTGAGTCAAACTCACACATCCAGCGCGCCAGATGGCGCACATTCCGCTGCCCAAGGTTTGAGTTGAGCCGCAGCACCGCTCTGGCGGCGAGATCGGCTGGAGCGATTTGTTATGTTCACACATGAAACTCACTTCTTCCTTATACTCGGAGTGGTATCCCAGATGTAAACACTTCAACATCGCTATATCCATGCTCGGCAAGCATAAGCCTAAGTGATCTAACCTCGGAATCGAGATCTCTACATGGACCTATCATGATTGATTGTATCGGAAGCTTTTCTTTGTGAAGGAATTCGAGCTCGACGTATGGAGTCAGACCAAAGCGTCCCATTCGGTACTTTGTGACCAACGAGAGAGTTGATGTGGCAGGCTGGTAGATCTGCCTGTATTCGTTCTCCTCTTCAAAGGCAGGATGCTTGATGATACAGGCTACGATGTTGAAGATGCTCTCCAACGTTCGCATGAGCCAACCAACCTCAACTTCTCCAAAGTCGTGGTCGCCAAGAAATTCCTCGACGCGTGCTAACAACGGTGAGGGTACCGATTCGCCAATAGGCTCGGAGTAGATAACCTTCCCTGGCAAAGGCATTGACCATCAATCGTGGCCATCTCGTTTGTCTTGAGCCCAATACAGTAGCCAGTTCCGGTCCCGAAATACGCGCCCCATTGGCTAAGTACATCTACGGTGGTAGAGTAGCATGCGATAAAGGTATCGACGGATCGGAGCTGAGAAATGCTTTATCGATTGATTTAGATGCCCGTTGAAGGTTAGCCCCAATGAACTTTCTGACAAAAGATACGCCTATTTCGTACTCCATTGCGTCGTTTAGACGAGACACGTGCGTCGCCCAAATTCGCCAGGAGACAATCATGCCGATCAGTGCGCGTGCGTCCGTGTAATGATATATAACCTTCGCTGGGTTCTCAGAAATCAACTTGTCCAGCTCTTGTCGGACCGATTCCGACCATCTATCCATGGTCGCAATTCGGCCTTCGAACTCAGCGCTATCCATCGCTACATAGCTCATCCCAAGTGAACATAACTATCAACCGCCTAATCCCAGGCCCAGCGGAGGACAGGCAATTGCGCAAGTTGCTGAATCAACATTGTTTTCGACGAGACTACCAGAGCGCCCACTAGCGCGATATCCGTCGTCATTCAACGGGGGACGCGCCCAGCCAGGATGCTCAAAAAGTTCGTCCAGCGAAGCCGCAGGCGAATCGAAACCGGAGGCGTACCCTCAGGGGTACGTTGAGGATTTCGGTGAGCTGAGAACGAAGCTGGCAGGCTTTTTCAGCATCCGACTAAATTGAATACTGAAAGATCGGTTTCGCCCCGATTGCTTGAGCCAGGACACCTCGGCGTTTCAATTCGTCCAGGATTCGAGCAGTGGCGGCATCAAAATCGGTAGGTCCTGAGAGAACGACATCGGTATTTGGTGGTAACTCTTCTTCCGTCTTGCTCATGTGAACGGCGATGACGGGCGCGGGATGCACGAGGGTTCTGATCGCCTGTGAGGCCTCTTGATAGGCCAGGCCGAAGGGATTCGTGGTGGAGACAACGATCAGACCGGTGTCGGTGAGGAGGCGCGCCACTTCGCCATAGCGCCGAGCCATTTCTGTCGTCTGCCCCCGCTCTTCTTCACTCAGATCAGCATCGAGCCCACGGCGCAGATTTTCTCCGTCCAACAAATACGCATGACGTCCATCTGCCACGAGACGGCCCTCGAGTTTTCTAGCCAAGAACGACTTACCGGTGTGCCGCCCTCCGGTAATCAGAACGACCGCCGCTCGGTGGCCGTACTGTTGCGCTCGGTCCTCGACCGTGACTTCACCCTTGACCCAGGCAAAGTCACGCCGCCTGGCTTCTTCGCGGAGAAACTCCTGGTCGTCGTGGACCAGCTCGGTGATGATGCCGCCGCCTGCGATGTCGTATTCATCCACCAGGACGAAGCGGCCAGTGGCTTCAAACGACGCCGAGAGATCAAATGCAACCGGGGCTTTGGTGCGTAAAGTCAATTCGGCGACTTGGTTCTTATTGACGGTGTTGCTGCCTTGTTGTTGAGCCAGGTCCATCGTATCGATGATCCGGTGGATCGAGGCCACCTCGCAGTCCACTTCTTTGGTCGCCACCCGCAGTAGATACTTGCGCCCTTTTTCCAGCGGCCTCTTGCCGAGCCAAAACAGGTTGGCCCGAAAAGCGGTGGAGACGGATGGAAGATGTTCCTGATGGGCGGCGATTTCGCCGCGCTCGACAAAGATTTGCTCATCGAGTGTGACGCCGATTGATTGCCCCGCTTGGCCTTCGGTCGGCTGCGGGTCGATATTGAACGCCTCCACCGTCCGGATATTGGCTCGCTTGTTGGACGGCGAGAAGACGAGATGATCGCCCACTTTTAACCGTCCTGCTGCAATGCGACCCGTGATGATGCGGCGCGCATCGAACTTATAGACATCCTGTACTGGCATTCGGAGGGGTTGTTCCGAACGGTCCGCTTCTTTCTGGAACCCACCGAGCGTTTCCAGGACGGTCGAGCCGGTATACCAGGGCATCGCTTCGCTGCGATTGGCGATATTGTCACCGAGCTTGGCACTCACCGGAATGAACTGCGACGGGACGGCTTTGAACTGACCGAGAAATTCTCGATACTCTTTCTCGATCCCGTCAAACACATCTTGCCGGTAACCAACCAAATCCATCTTGTTGACCACCACCGCAAACTGCCGAACACCCAACAGCGAGAGAAGATACCCATGCTTCTTGGATTGCTCTTTGACGCCTTCCAAGGCGTCGATCAACAAAAGGGCCGCCTCGGCACGCGCGGCGCCGGAAATCATGTTCTTGAGAAATTCTTTGTGCCCCGGCGCATCAATAATGATGTACTGCCGGCCCTTCCACATGAAAAACGTGCGCGCTGTATCGATCGTAATCCCCTGCTCTTGTTCTTCCAGGAAGGCATCGAAGAGAAACGCGTACTCGAATTCCTTCCCCTGTTGCTTGCAGATCGCCTGCACCTTTTCCAACTTGCCGTCGGGCAGCGATCCGGTGTCGGCGTAGAGCCGGCCCAGCAAGGTGGACTTGCCATGATCCACATGGCCGACGATGACGATGTTGAGATTCTCAGATGGTTTGGTCGCAGTCATTGTCATGATTATTCCATTTTTCAGAATGCTCAAACGAGCAGACCATCGAGGCCGCAGGTGAGAAACAACCGGAGGCGTACCCTCTGGGGTACGTTGAGGATTGTTTCGATCCGAGAACGACGCTGGATGCTCGTTTCAGCATTCTGCCTACATGTACCCATCTTTTCGCAGTAACTCCATTCCTCGTCCTTCGTCTTGTGCTCGTCCCGATCGTTCGGCCACCGTCGTGTGTCGCAGTTCCTCAATAATATCATCCACGGTCTTGGCGGTGGATTTGATCGGTGTTGTACAGGGGGCACAGCCCAGGCTGCGGTAGCGTGTTCCGTCGCCCTTATCGAGATACAAATCGATGAAGGGGATGCTTTCGAGCTTGATGTACTCCCAAATATTGATTTCCGTCCAATCCAGCAAAGGGTGAATGCGGATGTGGGTGCCGGGTGGGAATGTCGTCTTATATTGATCCCAGAGCTCCGGCGGTTGATCTCGAAAATCCCAGTCGCCATGTTTATCCCGCGGAGAGAAATAGCGTTCCTTGGCCCTTGTCCCCTCTTCATCGGCACGCACACCGAGGATGACGCCGGTGTACCCCTTGTTCTCCAACAGCTGCTTGAGGCCGTTCGTCTTCAGCGCGGTGCAACAGACGACGCGGCCCATCGTATGATTCATACCCGCCGCCAAGGCTTCCTTGTTTTGGCCGACGACCAAATTCAATCCCCATTCTCGCGCGAGACGATCACGGTACTCGATCATCGCCGGAATCTTGTAGCTGGTATCGACATGGAGGAGCGGAAACGGCACATGCCCGAAGAAGGCCTTGCGGGCCAGCCACAGCAACACGGTGGAATCCTTGCCCATCGACCAGAGCATGGCGAGATTGTCGAAATGTTTGTAGGCTTCACGAAGGATATAGACACTTTGATCTTCAAGTTGCCGAAGGTGTTTCATAACTCTGATCGTCCCGCCTCTCGTTTTATGCTGCCACCGGCTGTCGCGCCAAGTCATCAAGTTTCCGTACAGCCGCGCCTCCCTCAATGGCCGCGCGCGCCGCGGGGAAGCAGGCCGATAACGACGCCCCTTTCCCCGCCGCATACAGCAACATCGCGGCGTTCATCAGCACCCAATCCTTGGCACCACCCTGCACCCGATTCTGAAGAATACGGCGGAGCAGATCCGCCTCTTTTTGGCGCTGATCGGGCGGAAAGCCCGCCATCTCCCGTGAAGGAACAAAGGCCACCCCAAAATCTTTCGGAGCCACTCCCAGCGGCGTGATGCGCTCATCGCGCAGTTCCAGCACTCTCGTCGCCATCGCGGCGGACAATTCCGGATCACCTTCAACCCCACGGATCACCAACGCTCGGCGACACCCGAGCATTCGCAAGGCTTCGGCTGTCTTTTCAAAATGCGGCGGATGCGTCAACCCCACGACTTGCACCGCAGCCCGCGCCGGGTTGAGCAGTCTAGCAATCGGATGAAACACGTTCCTGACACCGAGCTCTTGGCGCATCTCCAAAAATCGATAAACGGGTGGATGGTACAGCCCAATATCGAGATAAGCGAAACCGCTCTTGTGTAATTGTTCAGTCACCCGCTTGGGTTCTGCATCAACCGGAATGCCTAAAGCCTTCAGTACCCCGGCACTACCTTGACGGCCAGGAATGCCGTCGTAGCCATGCATCAACACGGCGGCTCCGGCTGCCGCTGCAACAACCGATGCAGCCACCAGGGCATGAAACGTATCCTGTTTCCCGGCGTAACTCGGCACATCGACGAGTGCCAAATCCTTCGACACCGCGAGAGGGAGCACATACTGTCGAGCCGCAGCCGTCAACGCCGCAAGTTCGGTGACCGATTCCGACTTGAACCGCATGGCAATGAGAAAGGCCCCGACTTGCGCCGGCGTTGCCTCACCTTCAATCAACGCCTTCATCGCCTGCTTGCACTCATCCCAGGTGAGGTCTTTGGACGCCTTGGGACCTTTGGCAATTTTGGCGAGGAGGTCTTGAATCGGCATGTTACGACTTGTGTAATCCGCACTCGGTTTTGGCGAAATTCTTCCAGCGACCGGCTCGCGGATCATCGCCTGGAGCCACTGGCGCGGTGCAGTAGGTGCACCCGATGCTGGGATAATGCTGATCGTGCAATTGGTTGTACGGAACGTCGTAGACCTTGATGTAGGTCCACACATCGGTCCACGTCCATCGGACCAGTGGGTTCACCTTGATCAATTCAAATTTCTGGTCCCACTCGATCAACCCGGCATTCGCTCGGAACGGGGCTTGATCACGCCTGATTCCGGTAATCCACGCGTTGTATCCTCGCAGAACGCGGGTCAGCGGTTCGACCTTCCGTAATTGGCAGCACTGATCTGGATTGCTGGCCCACAACGCGTCGCCGTAGTCTTCTGCCTGTTTTTGAGGTGTCAGCAGGGATTTCACTTGGATGACTTGTGCCGGCTTCAACTGATACCTCTCGATGATCCGATCCCTTGTGGCATAGGTTTCCGGAAACAAAAAATCGGTATCGAGATAGAACAACGGTACCGAGGGACTGATGCGATGCACCATATCGACAAGCACAACATCTTCCGCCCCGAAACTGCAGGCGAGAACAATCTTCTGGCCATAGCGTTCGATGACAGCCGTCAGAACATCCTGCGGCTGCTTCGTCTCGAAAGAAGCGCTCCAGGCATTGAGCTCTGCAACCAGTTCGGAACGGCCGTTCACGGTCATGGTCAATCAGATTCCTTTATCCTTCGACCTTCTCCACCAGAATCCGATAGTGAGATGCTTCCGGCTCCAACGCCTCTTGAATCAGCACCTTGTGCCCGTCATTCTTGAGACTCATCGGTACGTTCTTGATCGGTTCGCCTGCGTCGAGCCACACTTCTAACTTCTCACCCGCATCCATCATCTCCAGCTTCAACTTCGTCTTCACATAGTTCATCGGGCAGGCGACGCCACGGAGATCGTACACCGGGGCACCGGTCGGAGCCGGAGCCGCTGGGTTCACATCGGTGGGGATCGGAGCGACCAGCGCCGCAACGTCCTTCACGGGAGCTGCCGTCTCTTGGGCCGGGGCAAGCTTCAAATCTTTCCCCATCTGTTCTGTTGCGGCGCGGCACGCATCGACAAAGCCCTTCGCAAACGCCATCTTCTCACGCGCCGATTCCGCGGTTGTATCTTTTGGCCCGAGATCGCCGACCTTTTTATTGAGCTCGCGATACTGCGCAGGGATGACCCCTTTCTGCGCAATCCGGCTGTCAAATTCAATGAAGGTCTCTGAGTCGGTCGAAGGTTCAAGCCCCTCTGTCACCAACATCGCCTTGGCCGCTGCCAAGACGGCTCGATAGGATTTGTTCACCGACACGGAATACTGATGCTTCTCGACCAGCAGCTTCGCTTGATAGAGCTCCTGATCGGCCTCTAGGATGCCGTTTTCGATCATTTCCAGCGCTCCGCCGGCACATTCGCCTGGTCCAAGATCTTCAAGGATAAATTCGTCTTCCCCTTCCCAATCGTAATAGAACGTGGGATCCTCTCCATAAGACGGGACGATGGTGTACGGGATCAACTCGTCCTTCAGCTTGCTCTTCCCGACGCGGGTGATAAATTTCGGCAAATTCTCGTTCGCTTGGCGGTCACGCCGGTAGACGTCGATCAGATGAGAGATCGCCGCCGGGACGGCTTTCGCCGGCAACTTCACGGTCATCTGGCCGATCTTGGCCGTGCCGTTCACCGAGCCACCGAGGTGCAATTCATAGTGCGGCGCGACGTGGTCGCCGAGACGCTTTCCGACTCCATGCAACCCGATCGTAGAAATGTGATGTTGCGCGCAGGAGTTATGGCATCCGCTGATTTTGACATCGACTCCCGCCAGATCCTCCGGCACACGACCGGCAGGAAATACCTCAGCCAGAGCCCGCGCGAGGCCTTTGGATGATGTGATTCCAAGACCGCATGTATCTGTGCCGGGACAGGCAATAATGTCTTCGACCAGTTCAGCACCAGGATCTGCCAATCCACGGGAAACTAGATCCTCGTAGAGATGAGAGATCTGATCGGTGGGGATCCAACGAATCACGATGTTCTGGTTAATCGTCGTACGAAGGTTGCCGTTCGAATAGCGCTCGGCCAGGTCAGCGACGAACAGCATCTGTTCAGCCGTGATGTCGCCCATGAACAGCTTGATGGCGGCTGTAACATAGCCCTCCTGCTTCTGCTTGACGACATTGGTCCGTTGCCACATCTCGAACGGCGTCTCATGGCCGATCCCGTGGCTCCCATTACCATTCCCGTTACTATTCCCATTTCCATGCGCCAGACCGTTGCGGGTCGGCATGATGAGGGGGGTCGGTTCATCCTGATGCTGAAGCAGGGTCAATGTTCCGTTCTTGGGAAGTGCGTATCCCATGGCCACGTAGGCGGCTTCCCAGCGCCGTTTGAATTCGTCAAATCCCAATTTGTCGATTACGAACTTCATCCGGGCCTTGTTCCGATTTTTTCGATTGCCGAGGGTATCGAATACTTTAATCACGGCCTCGATGCTGGGAATCAGCTCCTCCATCGGTGTGAACTCACGAAGAAGCTGGGCGACCCGTGGAGCAGAACCCAAGCCTCCACCTGCCACCATTCGAAAGCCGATCGCTCCGTCGGCTCGTTTGACGGCCAGCAGACCGATGTCGTGGATAGGGGTCAAGGCACAGTCATGCTTGCAACCGGAAAAGGCGATTTTGAACTTTCGCGGCAGACTTTGATTCAAGGGGTTCCGCAACAAATGATAGGCCACGGTCTTCGCATAGGGCGTCACATCAAACACTTCGCCTTGGCACACCCCGGCGAGGTGGCATGCCGTCACATTCCTCACGGTATTGGCACAAGCCTCCCTGGTGGTCAGTCCGACTTCGGCTAGTCCTCGCATGATGGTCGGCACATCCTTCAGCTCGACAAAGTGCAACTGAATATCTTGTCTCGTCGTGACGTGGCCGACTCCGGTCGCAGAGCGATCGGCGAGCTCCGCTACACGTCGCAGCTGATTCGCGGTGATGCCGCCGAATGGGATCTTGATCCGGACCATCTGCACACCAGGCTGACGCTGTCCGTAAATGCCGTATTGCAGGCGGAAAGGCTTGAAGAGATCGGTAGAGATCTCTCCGGCCAATGTTCGCAGGGCTTCAGCCTCGAAGGTTTCTATTTCTTCTAGAATGGCGGGCGGAATCGGATTCGTGACAATGTTGGGGATGGTGAGGGATTCAACTTGGTTCATATGCAGACTCTCCTTGCCTCCTCATATTGAGAGGAGCCTTCTCAGTCAGATGTGGTACATCGGATTGCGCTGAGCATCGATCGTCCGTAGACGCATCGCCAAGTGTTCGACGGTAATGTTTTCGAGAACTTTCCGTTCCGCCTGCTGAACCTGCTCCCAGACATCACCTAACAGCAGTTCCGGCTTGGTTGCATGTCGATCGCGTGCCCGGTTACCGACAAATGACCGATGAAAGACCGGCCCTTCCAACGCCTCGAAGATATCGGCAATCGACATCGCCGCTGGTTCGTGCGTGAGGAGATACCCTCCTTGAGCACCCCGTTGGCTTTCTACTAAGCCTGCGTTCTTCATCGCATGGAGAACCTGTTCCAGAAAACGGACTGGGATCCCGTGGCGCCTCGCGATAGCCCGCGCTTGAATCGGGGCTTCTTTGACATGGATCGCGAGATCAACGGCTACCATGATTCCGTATGTGGCCCGCTTGGACACCTTCATTCTTTATTATTCCGGTAGGAATTGAGATAGATATACCTTCTCCTCTCACCGTCTGTCAAGATACAAAAAGCTTCGTAGGATTAGAATCCATGTTTGTTCTGGCTTGTGTCCTTTATTTTGCGATGGAATTGCAAGATCAAGAGCAAACCTGAAACCATTATTTTTGCTATGCATTTCATGCTGCAAAACCATGCAGAAAGCAGATCGGAAGGCCCTTTCGTCCACAAAATCCGATTGACATCGTTTACGCCCTAGGCAATAATCCGCCCTCTTCTTCGGGTGGTGCCGTCATGTCTGTGCCGTCATCCTCATTTACGATTCTGTTACTCGCGAACGATGCGGCCGTGCAAGCTCTGGTGCGACAGATATTCAAAGATGCCTCCGTGACGATTGCTCGGGACGTTTCGGCCTTTCAGAAAGAGTTGTCAAGACACCGGTTCGATGCCGTCGTGATAGAATCGCAAGGCGGACAGGAACAGATCGGCACGCTTCATGATCACCTCGACCCCTCTCGCACTCTTTGTATCAGGGGGTCTAAGGCTGTCTTGAAAAAGACGCTGAAAGCCATCCAACTGATGAATCAGCCAAGCGGCCCCCAGCAGAACAAAGCCCGCGACGCTTCCCTCGAGAGCTATTTAGAGGTGAAAATGGGGGACTTCGTGAAGGGGATGAGAAACGGATCGGCTAAAAACCTTCATCCGATCCTGATTTCTGCCGTGGAACGCCCTCTCATCACGTCCGCCCTGCGGGAGACGGGAGGCAATCAGATACAAGCGGCTGAACTGCTCGGACTGAACCGTAACACGTTGCGGAAAAAAATCGTGAATCTTCACATCCCCTTGAAACAAACGAAAGCGAGAGCAAGTCGATAGTGCCTGAACAGGACGTTCACAGGTGTGCTGCTGGGTCCACTTCCCATACCATCTCTCAACACTCATGAAGGAGGGACATCATGACCAAGGAAGAGCTGATTGCAAAAATGGCCGCTTCAGCGGGAATCACTAAGGTAGCGGCCGGAACCGCCCTCGAAGCATTCACCGGGGCGGTGACTTCCTCGCTCAAGAAAGGGCACCGCGTCTCCCTCGTCAATTTCGGCACCTTTACGATTTCAAAGCGAAAAGCACGCATGGGAAGGAATCCACGGACAGGTGAATCCCTCCGAATCCCAGCGGCGAAGGTCCCCAAGTTTTCAGCCGGAAAAGAGCTTCGCTCTGCCGTCAGGTGACCCTCCGCAGACTGAAAGGCTGTCTGACTTGAGAGATGAAAGAGAAGCTCGCGCTTCTTTCAGATGGCTGAAGGAATGCGACCTTCTCTTTCGCTTTCTTGACAGTGTCAATAAGGCTATATTAGCATGCGTCCCTCTTGATAGGCGCGTAGCTCAGGGGGAGAGCGCTACCTTGACACGGTAGAGGTCGACGGTTCAAGACCGTCCGCGCCTACCACCTTAGCTGACGGTATCTGTTTGCTTCTGGGCAGACGGAGCGGCAGTGTTTTTTCTTGTGGTGATCGGTTGAGCAATTTATGAGAGTTACGCTCAAAGATGGCAGTAGCAAGGATGTTCCAGCGGGTCAGACCGTTGGCTCTGCCCTGTCGGCTCTCGGTCTGAAGCTTGGTTCAAATATACTTGCAGCTAAAGTCAATGGCCATAC
>JBKKBQ010000151.1:0-7626 GCA_046714015.1 Nitrospira sp. | reverse complement strand
GGGATAATATGACCACTGAGCTCGTTTGAAACTGTGATTTTGAAACTTCCCGTATAGGTACTGAGCGGGTCGATGAAAATGGTATAGGTCCCCGTCGCCGGCAGTTCCTCAAGATCCACGCTGGCACCGTTCATCTCGCTGGAAGAGATGGTGGCCGCCGAATCGGTTGAAAACTGGTAGGCGGCCATCGATGTGTGCACCGCTGTCTGTGGGGAGCGTGCCCGCTCGCCCATGGTCGCATAATAGTTTTTCACTGCGGAGACATGTCTGGGCATCGCCCCGCCATCAGGCCGATAGACTGCCACGTAAAACTGTGTGAGGGTGACGCCGCTAAAGCCGATATTGATTCGCTGGCCGGCTGTGCCGTCGAAAACCAGCACGCCATTCTTATTCGGAGTGGCAATCTTCACCGTAACGGGGTCGCCGTTGACAGCAATACGACCGTTGTATTCAATGTCCGCCGCCGCGACGCCCGGCGGTAGAGCAGTATCTTCTGCATAACTTGTGTCGATGGCAGTACTGCAAATGAGCCCCGCTGACCCAAGCACAAGCATTCCTGTTGCTACTCGTACTCGGCACTTCACCCACGGCCATAGACTGTCCATAGTCGCCCTCCTGTTTAGAAAATCCGACGGCTCTTGGTGGCTGTCACCTCGTGTGAGTTTGTCTTGCGATGCTGGGCTGACGCGCGGACTTTACCCTTTTTTGTGTCCGTGACGCAATCCCTAGACACCCTTTATAACGGTTATTTACGCGATCCCCCCCAAATTGGGGGGCTTAGATCAAGGAAGATCCTGAGGCTAATTTCCCTTGGATGTTGGGGAAATATCTGGGTGTTAAGCCAAGTAAGCCATTCGGAATGGATGGGCGTGCTTAAACTATGAGGCTGACGGCAAAAAAAGGTGGGGAGTTGCCTCCCCACCCTGTCTTGCGACTCACCAGACGCTTCTCATCGACTACTCGGCCTTACAGAAACTCCGTTCATAGTTGATGATCGTCCAGGCTTCTTCTTCCGTGATCGCGGCAGGGATCAAGGACACCATCCCCGTTCCGGGGCTGCCGTTCTTAATGACCCAGAAGAGTTCGCCATCTTTCCGCTTCTTGTGGAACTTGCAGTTGGTGAAATCCCGTGGGCTTGGATTGAGGATCTTCCCGGCTTCACCCTGGCCATCTCCGTTCTTGCCATGACAATTGAAGCAGGTGCCCTTCCCCTCGTAGAGCGCCTTGCCTTTGGCGATGGTCTCCGGACTGGACGCGACCGGATTCTTCAGAGCTTTTGCGTCCGCCATCTGATCCGGTGGAACGCGAGGCTTGGTAGGATCTTTTTCCTCTGCCCCGACGACCGAGACCGAGAGGAACACAACTGCTGCAGTGATTCCCAAAAACTTCGACAGATACCCCATCACACGTCCTCCTTTGTGTTAAACCCACCGAGCCGGACTGACACTCCAGGCCACCGACTCGTCTTCATGATTCTCAAGAGCCAGGCAAAACGCTCGAACTATACCAATGCCTTTAAATTCCTGTCAAGAAAACATCCCCCCTCTCCATTCCTCGTTTTGCTCTCATTTTGCACTCATCTCGTCTTCTTCTGAGCGAAGGAAGATCAAACCTCGTGCCAACCTCAACTCCAAAAGGAGGCAAGAAAATGTCGGCACTTGTGTGGTTCAGCATAAGCTCATTCCATATTTTCAACGATTTCGTGACACCTTTGCGCCTCACCTATTCCATCCACGCCTCATCGTCAACGAGCCAGTACCCACTAGTCGTGGCATGTTGAAATGTGGTCATGCTGAAGGTGGACGTCGTAAGAGCGTGACGGACAGAAACGCCGGAGTCGTCGCATGTGTTGCTGCCTGGAACGAATGCGGTGGTGAGGCATGAGCGGACTGGTTAGACCCGAGGGGCAAGCAAGACAGCTTGAATGAACGCGATCGGTGGGCGCGATACTATCGTTTCAACACAACATCCCGGGCGACTTTCCCGCTCGGGCCGAACGGCTTTTGAGGTTTGCCGTTGAGCTCGGCTTTCACTCCCCCGGCGTTCCCTAGGGTCAAGATGAATTGGTCCTGTCCCTTCCAATGGCCCTTTTCACCGGGCCGTAGCAACAACTCCTGAGGACTCCCGTTATCGATCTGCACGACGACCCAGCTCAACTCCGTGGCCTCCAAATCCAGGACGAGCTGACCATCCCCAAGACTCTCCGTTGCGTTCAGAGCGATGCCGGCTAACGGGCCATCGCTTCCAGGAGAAGCCATCGACACGGTCGAAACCGTTTCCGGCTCTGATCGAGATGCTGCGCCGACAGGTGTGACGGGTTGTGGGGGTTCGGTCGTTGCCTTTGGCGATCCAACAGGCAGATCGGTCGGTTTTGGAACCTCTGCCGTACGTTCAGGATCACGGACCGTCGAGACCGGAATCTCTTTCCCCGCTTGAGTCGTGCGTTTCGTCGTCGGGCCTTGTTCCGGTGCCCCACGTCGGAAGACCGACGATTGTTCCCGACTGAGGAGAAAGATCAGCGTCAGTACGGCGATACTGATCGCAATCGTCACCGCTTTCCGATTGGACTGACGCTTACGGTCTTCTTCAATCTGCCGCACCTTGAGCCGTTCGCGCTCATCCTGTTTCTCGTAAAAGGAACCGGCCGACTGGATAAAACGGTGAATCGCATCTTCTTCATCCAACCCCAGCGATCGGGCATAGGAACGCACAAACCCCTTGGCGAAAACTTGGTCGGGCAATTTGGCGAAATTCCCGTCTTCGAGCGCCCTGACGAAATCCGTGCGAATGCGGGTTTTCGACGCCACCTCATCAACGGTCAACCCTTTGGTCTCTCGGACTTGCCTGAAGAATTCACCGACCGACTCCATAAGTCTCCTACTTTAATCGCGTCAAGAGTTCCGCTGCTGCCATCGCCAGCTCTCCACCCTTATCCAAGGTCGCCACTTTCTTTAGAACTTCCCGGGCTCTGGTCGTATAGCCCAATTTAGAGTACACCCGACCGAGCTCAAGATGAGTCATCGCGGGCGGGACACTGGGAGGACTCGCCGAGGCCGCATCTTCCAATGCCTCCATCGAGCCGTGAAGATCGCCCTGGTGTGCCAATGCGCGACCGAGATGAAATCGGGCGAGGTCCGGCGTCGGATAGAGGGGATTGGCGAGGGCCTGCCGATAGGATTTGATCGCCTCGTCCCACCGATCCTGGTTGGCCAGAACTTGTCCCAAATAGGTATGCGCTTCGGAGTAGGTATCATCGGTCTTGATCGCCGCGCGAAATTGCTCTTCTGCAAACAACAATTTGCCCTGCAGCGCGTACACATGTCCCAGTGCGTACCGCGCCTCCTTATTCGCCGGATTCAACTGGACGGCCTGCTGGAACGACACGAAGGCCTTTTGGCGATCTCCTGGGAGGCTGGCGACACCCTCTTGGTAATACCCTTGCGATTTTTGCATCACTTCTTTGTCGGTCGCACACCCGCCCAACATACTGATGAGTCCGACACATACCGGCAGGCAATACTCTCGCCGCCGGAACCGTCGATCGCGTCTGGTCATCGAACATCCTCAAAATGCGTGAGCCGCTTGAACTCGGCGAACCGAGCCTGAATCTCTTTGTAATCCAGGATTCGCAATCGGTCAAGACTAAAGGATTCTACGGTAAAGGACGCCATCACGCTCCCAAAGATGATGGCTTGCTTCATCGCCTCGGGAGACCGGTTTCCTGTTGCCGCCAAGTAGCCCAAAAATCCACCGGCAAAGGTATCTCCGGCGCCGGTCGGATCGCGAACGTCTTCGAGCGGAAAGGCCGGCGCGCCGAAAATCTGCTTCTCGTTGAACATGAGCACGCCGTACTCACCCCGCTTGACGATGAGATGTTTGGGGCCGCGTGAAAGCACGACCTTCGCCACTTTCACCAGATTGGAATCCTGGCCCAATGCCCGCGCCTCACCGTCGTTGATGATCAGAACATCAACTTGCTCCAACACCTTCCAGAGCGCGTCGCGCTGGCCATTGATCCAGAAATTCATGGTGTCGCAGGCCACCAACGCGGGGCGCTTCACTTTGTGCAACACGTCGAGCTGAAGCTCCGGATGGATATTCCCCAGGAACAGCACGTCCGGCGCGAGATAGGCTTCGGGAATCTGAGGACGAAACGTTTCGAACACGTTGAGCTGCGTGTCCAACGTATGGGCTTCGTTCAGCTGGTGCGTGTATTCCCCCTTCCAGCGAAAGGTTGCCCCCGGGCGCCGCTCAAGACCCGTGAGATCGATCCCACGGCTTTTCAGAAACGCGATATGCTGTTGGGGAAAATCCTCTCCGACGACGGCAATGAGTGCAACGGACGTGAAAAAGCTGGCCGCCGTCGAGAAATAGGTGGCCGACCCTCCAAGAATCTCGGTGCCTTCGCCGAACGGAGTTTTGACCGTATCGAGCGCGACCGATCCCACGACTAACAGCTTCCCCATGACTAACGGACTCCTTTCTTTGGTGAAAGGGCACGGTCAATGAGCAGGGAGAGTTTCTTCCGGGCAGCTGAAGGAATTCGCTTCGGTGCCGTCAGAATGGCACTATCCAATGCCCGATGGCAAGCGCACTCGACAGGGTTGGTGAATGCCGGCATCACCCCGCGCAGTATCTGTTGGGCCAAGGCCACGTTACGATGGAGCGTCCCCAACACCGCTTCCACGGTGACCGCCTCTTCTGTCTCATGCCAACAGTCATAGTCGGTCACGAGCGCCAAGGTCGCGTAACAGAGCTCCGCCTCACGGGCCAATTTCGCTTCCGGCATATTGGTCATCCCGATCACGTCGACGCCCCATTGCCGATAGAGCCGTGATTCCGCTTTTGTCGAAAACTGTGGCCCCTCCATGCAGAGATAGGTCCCACTGCGATGCAGATTGGCGCCGACCTTTTCTCCGGCCGTCAGGAGCGCCTGTCTTAGTTCGGCGCATATCGGCTCGCCGAAAGCGACATGCGCCACGATTCCCTCGTCGAAGAATGTCGAGACGCGCCGCTTGGTCAGGTCGATAAACTGGTCTGGGATCGCGACGTCGCCCGGCTGAATCGATTCCTTCATACTGCCGACCGCGCTGACCGATATCACATGCGACACCCCCAGAGACTTGAGCGCGAAAATGTTCGCGCGGTAGTTGATTCCGCTCGGATTCAACACATGTCCCCGCCCATGCCGGGACAGAAATGCGACTCGAATCCCTTCAAGCGAGCCCACAGTAATTACATCGGAAGGAGCCCCGAAGGGCGTCCGGACTCGGATTGACCGGGCGGAGGTGAGCCCCTCAATGTCGTACAGTCCGCTTCCTCCGATCACCCCGACGGTCACCCGTTTATCCTGTCTTTTGCTTTTGCTCTTCATGCAGATCCTTTTCCTATGAAGCTGGCTGCACCGCAGCAAGCGGTTTCCCAAGGGCGCCCACAAATTGCTCGATGCATGTGATGACACGTTCCGCCGTCCGCTCATACGGCTCGCCGTCCTCGATCGACAGCCACGCAACTCCCGATTCACTTCGGAACCAGGTCATCTGCCGTTTCGCAAAACGTCTCGTGTCGCGTTTGAACCGACGCACCATTTCGCCGTGATCGCACTCCTTCGCCAAATAGGCTCCGACCTGGCGATAGCCGAGACCTTTCATCGAACCGAGCTCGCGCCCGTATCCCTGATCGAGCAATGATTGCGTCTCTTCTACCATTCCATGAGTCAGCTGCCAATCGATTCGTTCCTCAATCCTTCGATACAGGATCTCTTTGGGTCGCTGAAGTCCTATGAGCAGCGTTGAAAAAGGCGTTTCTTGAAACCGATGTTCGTGGTGCATCGTAGACATCGGGCGGCCTGACAACCGGTACACCTCCAGCGCCCGAATCACCTTCGATTCATCGTTCGGATGCAACCGGGCCGCCGTTTCAGGATCGACGCGCGTCAATTCCGCATAGAGGCAGTCTCGCCCTCCTGCTTCTCGCAACTTCTTGAGGTCTGCTCTCACAAGCGGGTCGGCCTGGGGCGCGGGACATAACCCCCTCACCAAGGTTCTGATATACAACCCTGTTCCACCCACCACGAAGGGCATCCGGTTCGCGGCATATAATCGATCGATTTCTTCCAGCGCGGCGCGTCGATACCACCCGGCGTTGAACGTTTCGCCGGGCTCGACCAAGTCGATCAGTCGGTGCGGCACGCCCTGACGCTCCTCGGCGGTCGGTTTATCCGTTCCAATGTCCATCCCGCGATACACCTGACGAGAATCCGCCGTCAGGACCTCGGTATCGAAATATTTGGCCACCAGAAGTGCAACCCGACTCTTTCCGACGGCTGTCGGACCGAGAAGCACGACTAAGGGGCGATGGCGGAATACTGGGTCTGATTGCATGTTCACGTGAACGCTGCCGAGCCGATGTTACCCCTATCTGCCAGGATCAGAGCCTCCCCACATGTTCGTAGCCTTTGTTCATATCATCGGCTACCAGCCGGCTCGTCCGAACATTTTCTCCAGGTCTGTGATACTGAGTCGGAACGACGTTCTTCGCCCATGCGGACAGGTCGTGATCTCCCCTTCAGTACGCCAGTCCTCAACCAGAGCCTTGATTTCTTCCGACTTCATCGAGCGACCGGCCCGAACCGCGCCGTGGCACGCCAACGATGCCAGGATCGACCGCACTCTGGCCTCCAAACTGGAGGCACTGTCCCATTGCGTGAGATCATCCAGGAGATCCTGCAGAAACGTTGTCGGATCGATCTTGCCCAGACCGACCGGAATCGCCCTGATCAAGATGGTTGAGGAACCAAAGGGTTCAATCTCAACCCCCAATTGCGCCAGGTCATGTTGGTGGCGCTGAAGCAATGCCGCCTGAGGTGGCGACAGTTCTACGGGATCGGGGATCAGCAAAGGCTGGACCTGGATGCCACGGGTCGCCCAATCGCGATACAGTCGCTCGAACAGGACCCGCTCGTGGGCTGTATGCTGGTCAATCACCGTCAAATCGCCCCCGACTTGAGCGATGAGGAACGTCCGATTGATCTGCCCCAACGCAATCACCTCAGCGGAAGGCACTCGCGCGTAAGGCTCCGCCGCTTCGCTCACCAACGGCAATTGGGTTGCAAGGCTGGGCTGCAGGGTCGTCGATTCCCTTTCATCGGATTCCGCCGTGGGGAGAGTTGTCACGATGGAACCCAAGATCCGTCGCACGGAGGACTCTACGAATGGAGTCTTCCCGGGCTCATCGGTCTTTCCGCCGCTCAAGGCTTGGCGGACCGCTCGTCGTACGAGTTGGTGAATCATCTCGCTATCAGAAAATCTTACTTCACGTTTAGTTGGATGGACATTGACATCGAGGCGGTCCGGGTCTATGTCCAGAAACAGCACGAATCGCGGGTGACTCCCCTTGGCAAGAAATGCCCCATACCCTTCCCCAACGGCATGAGACACCGCCACGTTGCGCACAGGACGACTGTTTACAAACAACTCTTGCGGGATGCGAGCAGGCTTTGCCTGGACCGCATCCACGATGTACCCGCTGAGTTGGGCCCCAGGGACCGAAGCCTTGATCCGGAGACTGTGGTCTAGAAAGGTGCGCCGATAAACCTGGGCGATTCGATCGTCATCTGACGAAGCG
>JBKKBQ010000150.1:0-6091 GCA_046714015.1 Nitrospira sp. | reverse complement strand
TATCGGCATCGTCGACATCACATTATTATTTTCCATGGAAGCCCATCATTGCTAAGGGTTCAAGACAGTATAACAACCTGATAGGTTTCCTGGGGTGAAAGTCAAGGGAAGGAATCTGGGATGAGCCATAACTGCCAGAATGAGAAGAGGTTCACATCGCCGTATGCCGGCGATCCTGAAAGGCTTCTTGTCAACTCGTGTTCGTCACTTGCTTTCCCTACCATATCGCTCATTTTCTCAGTAATCACTCAGGACCGAGGCTCAGCGTGCAAAGAAAAGCGTAGTTGTGCTATTGATGCGCAGTCTCATCGAAACTCCTAAGGGAGCATGGGGGTAACCTTGCGAGCGTAAAGACTGATGCGACCCAAGGTGGAACCGTACAACGGTGATACCATCCGGAGGTAAGGCATGATTAGATTCGAGTCTTTTAGTAAGGAATGGCTTGGCATCGTGCTGCTCACATTGGCCATGCCCGCGTTCAACGGCTGCACCACAGCCATCGGTACAGTCAACCTCCTCCAGGGGATCAGGCTGGGTGATCAGGCCTCAGGTATTACGCTGGGACCCGAGCAATTATTCGTCCTGGAGGGCAAAGGAACATGCCAAAGTGTGAACGTGGATTGGGGAGACGGAACGATTGATCAAGGAGTCGTTCCTGTGCAGGGTCAACGCATCGAGTTCGAAACCTCGAATATTGAGACCCGTTACCTAAGGCATGCTTACAACGGATGGGGCGGTGGGAAGACCGTCACGGTGGAAGGTGTCGGCTGCGAAGGCAAGGTCAGAGGCCGGTTTAACGCCCATCCGAGCGAGAAAAGGATAGGCTGGGCCCAGCCTGCGCCGCCCGGCACAACCGGCGTCTGTCAAACAGTCGCCGGCTTGCCTGGCATGATTCCACGGATGCTGGTACATGTTTCATTGGCAGCAGTCACCTTTAGTCCAACGCCAGGGGTCACATTCAGGGGCATCAACTTCGGCTGTTTCGCAGGGGGCTGCGTCCACCATGCGGATGGCAGACCTGGGACGGCTGCCAATCCCCCCTTTCCATTTACGGGCTTTAGAGAGTACTCCGTCGTGTTCCGGATCGGATCCCAGGTGGTGCAGGGAGGAACCAATGCGCAATCACCACGACGGCAAATGGGCCTCTGGAGTTTTGTCTGAATGACGGCGACAATCACCTGACGAATAATCGGGGCGGATTCGACGTCACGATCAGCGTCGATCAGTTGGGACCTTGACCGTTTGGCTGCGCATTGCCATCGGCCGACTCAGATCCGTGGCACTGCGGCGTGCGACTTGAGGGGACGTCTGCCACCATAACCCAACGTGCCATGGTCCAGCCGCAGCATCTAGCCCTGATTGATCCATCGACAGTCCCATTAGGACGCCACGAGACTCCAGTGGATTGGCGAGCCACTTCTTGAGCATGGGCTGATTGCGACGGACAGGTTGGGAATCGAGTACGAGTTTTGTCTGTAGATCTCCCGGTCTTCTGCGGTACAAACGGTCAGTCTCTTCCCCTGTTGAGATTTGGTCACGTCATCAGGTCTGGATTGGCGGTCTGAGGCGTCGCCTCGCTCCGCCTTGGACGATCACGAACTCATAGAGCCGACATTCCAATGATCCGTTGAAGAGGGGAATGCGTTTGGACGGCGTCAGCCCCAGCAGCTTCGACAAGCGGGCATCGCCCGTCAGCACGTAGACACGCCATCCGGCGAAGCGCTGCTTCAGCCAATCGCCCAGCTTGGGGTAAAACGACTCCAGTTCGTCCGACCGGCTGAGGCGGACTCCATAGGGCGGATTGATGACCATCACGCCTGTGTTTGCCGGTGCTTCCAGGTCCAGAATATCGCTTTGCTTCAGCCGGACGTCATACGTGACCCCGACGTCTTGAAACATCCGCTGCGCAACCTTCACCATCGCCGGATCACGGTCGGACGCATAGATGCCGGCCGGCATCTGCGCCGCTTGTTTGGCCCGCGCTGCTTCACGTTGCTGGTCCCAGCGTCTCGCGTCGTGAACGAGCAACCGTTCAAAGCCGAAGGTGCGTGAGATGCCCGGTGAAATCTGCCGGCCCATCAGAGCCGCTTCGAGGGGGATCGTCCCGCCGCCGCACATGGGATCGAGCAGCACGTCGTTTGCGTTCCAGCCGGCGAGCCGAAGAATTCCGGCCGCCAAATTTTCTCTCAGTGGGGCTTCGACCGAGCCCATCCGATGGCCGCGTTTGAACAGCGGCTCTCCGGATGTGTCTAAATAGAACGTAACGGTGCTTTGGTCCAGGAAGGCGTCGAGCCGTATGTCAGGTCGTGCGGTATTGACGCTGGGGCGCTGCTGCTTGACCGCGACAAACTTATCGCAGACGGCGTCTTTGATGCGGAGGGTCAGAAAGTCCAGGCTGGGGAGGGGACATCGACGGGCGCTCATCTTCACCTTGATCGTCTGAGCGGGCGTGAACCACTCGGGCCAAGGGAGTGCATAGGCGGCCTTATAGACATCATGTTCTGTTTTGTAGGTTCTCTGGCCGACTTCCCAAAGGACACGGCTGGCGATGTGCGAGTTGAGATTGACCCAGTACATCGTGGACCAAGACGCACTGAAGCCGACACCCCCTTCTGTCTTGGTCGTCATTGGCACGCCAAGGCTCTGGAGCTCTTCCTCCAGGACGCCTTCAAGCCCACGCGGGCAAGGTGCAAAGAATCGATGTTTTGTGCTATCCATTTTGTTGGCCGATGAATGCCGCTTACGAGGCCGCCTGATGAATTTTTGCAGTGCCTGCGGAAAGTCCGTGATCCAAAAAGTTCCAACCGGCGATAACCTGCCCCGGTTTGTGTGCGAAACCTGTCAGGCTATTCATTACCATAATCCCAAAATCGTCGCGGGCTGTATTCCGGAATGGGAGGATCACATCCTCTTGTGCCGTCGGGCCATCGAACCACGTCTTGGGCTCTGGACATTTCCGGCCGGGTTCATGGAGCTGGGGGAAAGCACGGAACAAGCGGCGGTGCGCGAAACACTGGAAGAGGCCCATGCCGATGTTACCATTACCGAACTCTATGCCGTGCTGAGTCTACCCAATATCGGACAGGTCTACCTGGTGTTCCGTGGCCGAATGAAGACGCCGGCATTTCAGGCGGGACCGGAAAGCTTGGAGGTACGACTGTTTCCTCTGTCGGACATTCCCTGGGAGACGATGGCGTTTCCTGTGGTGAGTGAGGCTCTCAGACGCTACGTGGTCGATGCGAAAAACGGAGAGTTTCGACTCCACCTCGGCAGCCTACCGGACAAGCCCGTGTTCTAGCGGAAGCTAGTTTACAACAACGCGTTATATAACGACTCCCGACAGCTCAGTTTTCCTCAGTGCTACCTTCGTGCTACCTTTGGTTGTTCCTTGTTCGAAGAAAGACCCCAACAAGCCATGCCGAACAAACAGCCAGGGGCGATACGTGAGATCCTGCAGGCGAGATGCGTAACTAAGGAATAAGGAAATAGTTCACGCCTTCGGCAGCTCGTCTTTTGGAACGATGAGGGCCTGGCCCGTTGTCACGGAAAGTTGTTCGACCACCCGCTTGAGTCGTTCTTGTTCAGCGGGTGCCACTGTTAAGAATTCGACGCCAATGCCCAGTGACCCGGACCAACGGACAGCTCCTCTGCTGATGTGGATTGGTATAGGTTCTCCGGGCAGTTCAATGAATATTTCAACCTGCATGCCGGTAAAGGACTGGACGACGCTTTCTAACCGGCAGCCCTTCAGCGACAGGTCCTTCACCGAAGCGTTGTACCGGAGTTTGTCTCTCTGAACCAACGTGCTGGGGATTGCTACCGGATACCGTGGGAATTTACGAGTGACCATCGCGTGTCCTCATGTCTCTTTACCGCCCTCCTCTTGCCTTCCTGTGGGCCTATGGGCAGTCCACTTTCGACCGGTTGAGCCGATCGATCTTGTACGCATAGCGTTCTCCTGAGCAGGCTATTTGTCCGAGGCAATCTTGTCAATGAAAAGCCTGATCTAAGCAGTAGGAATGGTTCCCGACGAAGCTACTAGCTCAACTGGCCGGCCATGTCACCACGGGTAACCCCAATACCCGTAATGTCGGTGGCCCCAGAAAGGACGGTAAGAGGGCGCATAAATTCCAGCGCTGCCAAAGTGGAGTCCAAGCCCCAACCCGAGGCCGAGGGGATAGCCGTAGGAGTAAGGATAGGAATAGGGGATTGGGACAATGCTCGTGGTGGGCCGCTCTACAAGCTGGCGTTGCAAATCCGCCGTCACGGTTGATTGTCGATCGAGTTGGCTTTTGAGTTGACCGACGGTCCCTTCTTGGGCCTGGAGTTTTCCTTCAAGCTCAGCGATCTTTTTCTGTTGTGCTTCCAGGAAGGCGTTCACGCAGCGGGTCTGTGCGTCGCCGGTGTAGTTCGAGCATTCCCATGGAACTTGGAGGGTTTCCGCTATGGACTGAAAGGGGAAGAGGAGGCAGACCAGACTTCCAGTCAAGACTAAGGCTTGCGACAACCGCCCTTGGAAGATTTCCGCTTGCATGGCTCCCTCTTGAGCTTGCTAGAAACTACCACGCGCATTGTTCCTTGACCAGACGGTCCGACCGTCGTTTGTTGACAGAGGCCCGCGATTTCCGATACAGTTTCACCCTTTGATTGGCTTCACCAGTAGTATGTGTCGCGAACGAGAGCGTCGGCTTACAGAAGGCCGATGCCGCTCACCGCACAAGAACCACTAGAGAATCCAGCACTTAGAGAAAAACGAGAAGGCGGTTCAGGTAAGCTCAATGAACAGAGAATTAAAAATCATCTCTGGCAACGCCAATCCGTCGCTTGCCCTAGAGATCGCATTATACTTGGGGCAGAAACTCGGCGAAGCCACGGTTTCGTCTTTCAGCGATGGAGAGATTCGGGTCAAGATCGACGAAAATGTCCGTGGCGCCGATGTGTTCGTGGTGCAGTCCTGTTGCCAGCCGGTCAACGATTCCTTGATGGAGTTGCTGATCATCATCGACGCGTTAAAACGTTCCTCGGCCAACCGCATCACCGCCGTTGTGCCCTATTTTGGGTATGCCCGTCAGGACCGCAAGGATCAACCGCGTGTTCCTATCACGGCGAAGCTCGTCGCCGACTTGATCACGACTGCCGGAGCGGATCGTGTGCTTTCCATGGATCTGCATGCCGGGCAGATCCAGGGATTTTTTAACGTGCCGGTCGATCATTTGTATGCCCTTCCGGTGTTGTTGGACTACATTGTGAAGAAGAAAATCGCGGATCTGGTCGTCGTCTCACCCGATGCCGGTGGTGTCGAACGAGCCCGAGCATTCGCCAAGCGCCTTCAGGCCAACCTGGCCATCATCGACAAGCGACGCGAAGGTCCGAACCAAGCGCAAATTATGAACATCATCGGGGACGTGCAAGGGAAAAGCGTGTTGTTGCTGGATGACATGATTGATACGGCGGGCACCATTGTTCAGGGTGCTCAGGCTTGTATTGATCAAGGAGCGCGAGATGTGATGACGGCGTGCACGCACGCCGTGCTGTCCGGTCCGGCCTTGGAACGATTGCAGGCTTCGTGTCTCTCCGAGGTGGTGATTACCAACACGATTCCGTTGCGAGGCAAAGAGTTAGTCTGTCCGAAGTTGCATCAATTGTCGGTGGCGCCTCTGCTGGGTGAAGCTATCCGACGAATACATGAAGACGAGTCAGTAAGCTCACTATTTGCCTAAGCCAGTAGTGTAAACCAATATTGACGGGTATTACGCCAGAAGCAGTGAAGACGGAGGAAGATCATGAAATTCGATTTAACAGTAGCGGTGAGAGAACAGGCGGGGAAGGGTGCGGCACGCTCTATGCGTCGGGCAGGGAAAATTCCCGCGGTGCTCTACGGCCAGGGAGAATGTCTTTTACTGACCGCGACCCCCGACGACTTAGTCAAAATCTTAAAGTCTCATGCGGGCAGCACGGCCTTGATTTCACTCACCGTCAACGGGTCCAAGTCCAAACCGCATCGCACCGCTCTGTTGCGGGACTATCAAGTCGACCCGGTGACCGGCGCTCTCTTGCACGCCGATCTCTTTGAGATTTCCATGAGCAAGCC
>JBKKBQ010000149.1:0-19686 GCA_046714015.1 Nitrospira sp. | reverse complement strand
GTTACCCTGATCAAAGTTGTAGAAGAATCTCTTCGAGTTTTACTCACGGTGCGGCATTGGCACTACTTGAGTAAGTGGTCTGAAATGAGTGCGGCGAGTTCGGCCGGCTCGACGACCCCTTCGCGCGTCAACAATAACTTACCATGCGCGAAGAAATGCGTGGTGGGGTACGTTTCAAAGGTGTGCGTCTTCTTGATCTCACGACAGCGGCCCGGCACATGCATCTTGGCCTTACCGATTTTGATGTTGGGAAATTTCGCGGCGGTCGCTTCAAGAATAGGATCGTAGGCTTTGCAGGGCTCGCAGGTGGCCAAGCCGTACGCAACGACCGCACCGGCGCTGTCGGTGAATTCTTTGTAGTTGGCGTCGCTGACGTCGAGGACGATGCTCATGGTATGCAGCAGTACCGGAGTCCTGAGTGCTAAGTGCTGAGTTTGAGAAGAACCTTCCCCCACTCAGCACTCAACGCTCAGCACTGCTTATTTCAGTTTGGAGAGTGCTTCGAGGATTTCCTTGTCCTCTCGCGCCGTCTTAATTTCCTGCACCTTCGCATAGGCGACCTTGCCGTTCTTATCGACGATCACCGTCGCGCGCTTCGAGCAGTTCAGCGGTTCAAAGTAGAGGCCGTACTGCTTGGCGGTGGTCCGATGGACGTCGGACAACAAGCGGTGCTTCAAATCCAGTGAATCCGCCCAGGCCTTGTGGGAAAAGAAGCTGTCGCAGCTGACACCGAACAATTCTGCGTTGGCGGACTGGAACTTGGGGAAGTCATCGGTCAGACACTTGTTTTCCCCTTGGCAGACAGGGCTCCAATCCAGCGGATAGAAGCAGAGCACGACGTTCTTCTTGCCCTTGAAGTCGCTCAACTTCACGTCTTTCTGATCCTGATCCTTGAGATTGAAGTCCGGTGCTGTATCGCCCACTTTAATTTCCGCTGCTACGTCGCTCATCGTAAACCTCCTTATTAGACCATGATTAGAACATATGTATGGGTGATGGCTGTACTGAGGTCTCGGATTGGCAGGACCCCACCATGAACCATAAACTTTGTAACCTGTGCTTTAAAGCGATGTCAACCTGCCTCTAGGCCTAGCCTTGGTTGTGAATCGATAACCTATTGAGTTATCGACGGACTTACGAGGTTTGAATTTCTCGGAATCCCAGCATCCGTCCGGCTGGTGCAGCGGTGCGATAGTTCCTGATGCGAATCGTACAACGGAGCTGAGGAAGGTCGAGCGCCGTTCCGACGTTCGGAGAACGCCCCGTCCGCAGCAATTCGCCGGCCGACTCAATCAATAGTTCCTTTGCCGCGCTGTCGGGAAGTCCTTTCGCCATAAACACTTCCACCTCGTCCAGCCCGAACTTGCTGAGTCCTAATGAGTAGGACCACACCCGTTCCGGTTGAGAGGTGTCGTCATGGATGATGGAGAAATGATCATCCAGCTGAAAACTCGTGAGCGTACGAGGCTGCCAATCCGAAGGATTGATGTAGGTTTGCCTGATGACGTCATAAGCCGTGCCTTGTGACAACAGAGTCAGGCAACGAGCCAGGCGTGCGGCGAGCAGGACGGCATCGGGCATGTCGCGCGGGGAGGCGATCGATGGTGCGACCGCGCCCATGAGGTCGTGCTCCCAGGTCAACTGTTTCATCACCTCGGCCACATGACTCACCGGGAGGGGCAGCACTACATGAGCAGACCAAGGCCCGTGCGTCGCCTGCCAGGACTCAGCTGACCCTTCTTCATGATGGATGGCCAGCGGGGCCTCATACTCACGCTCGTACAGAGCCTTGACTTCGTCGGTGACTGGGGCGCTGCCCCGATAGCCGATGAAATAGAGGGGAGGCCGTTTGGCGGAGGGCTTGGGCGACTTTTTTCGAATCCTCATGCCGATCCTCGAATCTCCTGCCTCGCACTGAGAGAATGGTGAGTTTTAAGTGTTTAGTTTTGAGTTCAAACTAAAAATTCAACACTCACAACAAAAACTTGCTAACTATCTCATTTCCCCGCCTTGCGAGCCTTGCGGCGGTCATCTGGATTCAGCAGCCGCTTCCGAAGACGAAGGTTCTGTGGCGTAACCTCGACCAACTCATCGTCTCCGATATATTCCAAGGCGAATTCAAGCGTCATTTCGCGTGGAGGGGTCAGGACCAAGGCTTCATCGGACCCGGAGGCACGCATGTTGGAGAGATGCTTTTCCTTACACACATTCACGTCGAGATCTTCGTCGCGACTGTTTTGGCCGACGACCATCCCGCGGTAGACCTCGACGCCCGGGCCGATGAACATGGCGCCGCGTTCCTGCGTCATAAAGATGGCATAGCCCGTACTCGAGCCGTCTTCGTAGGCCACGAGTGAGCCATGCGGGGCCACGATCAAATCCCGCTCTTCCGCCGCTTCGTATGCCGCAAAGACGTGGTGCATAATGACGGTGCCGCGGGTCTTCGCCAGGAGTATGTTCTTCAGCCCCATGATGCCTCGGGTCGGAATGTGGTATTCCAAATGCATCTCACTGGTGCCGACATCGGAGTGAATGAGCCGCATGTGCCGCATCTCGCCTCGGCGTTTGCCGATCTCTTCGATGACCGTGCCCTGATAATTTTCCGGCACCTGGATGGTCAACTCCTCGTACGGCTCCATGACGGCGCCGCCTTCACGATGGAGAATGACCTCCGGTTGCGAGACTTGCAGTTCGTACCCTTCCCGCCGCATCTGTTCGATCAACACGCCAAGATGAAGTTCGCCCCGGCCCGCCACGAGGAAGCGGTCGGCGCTGTCCGTCTCATTGACGCGCAGCGACACATTGGTTTCCAGCTCCCTGAACAGGCGCTCACGCAAATGGCGTGAGGTGAGGAACTTGCCTTCACGCCCGGCGAAAGGGCTGTTATTCACCGAGAAGGTCATCTGCACAGTCGGTTCATCGATCGAGACGCGCGGGAGGGCCACAGGACGCTCGGCATCCGCGATGGTATCGCCGATGCTCACGTCATCCAGCCCGGCCACCGCGACGATCTCTCCGGCGGCGGCTTGTTCGGTGTCGGCCCGTTCAAGGCCCGAATAGACCGCGAGGTCGGACACTTTCCCGGGAATCTGTGCGCCGTTCTTGCCCAGGACCATGACATTCTGCCGCCGGGCAATAGAACCGGACTGGATCTTGCCGATCCCCATCTTGCCCTTGTAGGAATCTTGCACAAGCGCCAGCACAAGAATTTGGAGCGGGGCATCGACGGTAATGGCCGGGGCAGGAATCTTTTCCAGCACGGTATCGAGCAGCGGGACGATGTCGGTTCCCGGCTTGTTGACATCGAGCGTGGCGATCCCTTTAATCGCCGACGTGTAGACGATCGGAAAATCGAGCTGTTCATCGGTGGCTCCCAGATGGACGAACAGATCGAAGGTGCGGTTGACCACGTCGTCGATGACCGCATCCGGTCGGTCGATCTTGTTGATGACAACGATGGCTTTGTGTCCGAGCGCCAAGGCTTTCCGCAATACGAAGGTGGTTTGCGGCATGGGGCCTTCTTTCGCATCGACCAGGATCAGCACACCGTCGACCATCCGGAGTGTGCGTTCCACTTCTCCGCCGAAATCAGCGTGGCCCGGAGTATCGACAATGTTGATTTTTACCCCGTTGTAGGTGACGCTGGCATTTTTGGCGCGGATGGTGATCCCACGTTCCCGTTCCTGGTCCATCGAGTCCATGATGCGTTCGCCCATGTCATCGATCTTGCGGTGGACGTGTGTTTGGCGGAGCACCGCATCGACCAACGTGGTTTTGCCGTGATCGACATGGGCGATGATGGCGATGTTGCGGATATCGCTTCGACGGTCCTGTGGGGCGCGTACTGTGGACATGGTGAGGTACTTCCTTGATGACAAAAAAAAGACGCCCCGCTACCGAGGCGTCGGCGAAAGTATACATGAGCGCCGGCCGTCTCACAAGCGATCATTCCGATGACATTCGCGGTGGAAACTTGAGTTTTGAGAGGACGCATTGTAAGGTTTTCCAGCTCGCTGATTAGACTTCCTCAGGAGTGAATGTTTATGCCAGGCGATGAACGGTTCGTCGAAATTCAGGAACGGCCACGCCGCCGCCTGCGCCCCTGGCAGGTCGCCTTGATCGGTCTGGTGGCCGTAGGTATCGTCGGAGCCACGACGGTCGCGGGAGTTATCTGGCACTTTTCCAAAGATCTTCCCTCGCTCGACCTGCTCCAAAACTATCAACCGAGCTTGGTCACCACCGTCTATTCAGATGATCGCCAGCCCATCGGCCAGTTCTTCATCGAACGCCGCATTTTGACTCCGCTCGCTGAAATTCCCAAGACCCTGACGCAAGCGGTGATTGCAACAGAAGACGCGAGATTTTTTGACCATCCGGGGCTGGACTATATCGGGATGCTGCGGGCGGCCTGGACGAACATTCAGCACGGAGGGAAGAAAGTCGAAGGCGCCAGCACGATCACCCAACAACTGGCTCGTTCGCTCTTTCTTTCGTCGGAACGGTCCTATGAACGGAAAATTCGCGAACTCATCTTGGCCTATAAGATGGAGGCGGTGTCGGGCAAGGAACAGATTCTCGAAACCTATCTGAACCAAATCTATTTCGGGCAAGGCGCCTATGGAGTCGGCTCGGCGGCACAATCGTATTTTGGAAAAGATATCAGGGGCCTGACCCTTGCTGAATCCGCATTCTTAGCCGGTCTGCCGAAGTCGCCTAGCCGGTTTTCTCCTTTCACCGCCTATGATTTGGCGAAGAAGCGCCAAGAGCATGTGCTCGCCCGCATGGAGGAGGTTGGGTTTATTACCGCAGCGGAACGAGAAGCGGCTGCTCGTGACAAACTGAATTTCCATCGACCTGGAAGCGAACACCTGGCCCCCTACTTCGTCGAGTACGTCCGTCAATTGCTGATGGCGAAGTACGGGGAGTCGATGGTGTACAAGGGCGGCCTCCAAATTTACACGACCTTGAATTTGGAGATGCAAAAAGCGGCCGAGTCCGCGTTCTTGAACGGGGTTCGCGAGCTCGACAAACGGGAAGGATGGCGAGGGCCTCGGCGAACCGTCGATGTGGCTACTTTCCAGTCCTCAGGCCTAGCCCAGGCGGATCCGCTCCTCAAACCCGGGTATCTGGGTGAAGGGGTCGTCTTAAGGGTGGCGAAGGATCATTATGTGGTTCAAGTCGGCGCGTTCGCCGGGAAGCTGACGTTTGACGACATGGCGTGGGCCAAGCGGATTCTCAGGGGGTCGGATCCTACAGTCGATTTCGTGGTGAATCCGAATCTCAAGCAACTTCTAAAGCCTGGAGACGTCATCGAAATCGGTGTAAAAAAGCTCACGAAGGACGGCGTACTTCTGACTTTGGAGCAGACGCCGATCGTCGAGGGAGGCCTGATTGCGATCGACCCCAAGGGAGGTGCGATTCGTGCGATGGTGGGTGGCTATGATTTCTCCCGCAGTGAATACAACCGTGCGGTGCAGGCCCACCGGCAACCGGGGTCCGCGTTCAAGCCTCTGATTTATGCGACCGCGATGAGTCAAGGGTTGAGCCCTGCCACGCAGATCCTCGATGCTCCGGTCGTCTATGAGCAGGCAGAGGACGAGAAGATTTGGAAGCCGGAGAACTACGGCCGGAAGTTTCATGGCATGGTGAGCCTCCGGGATGCGCTGGCTCAGTCACACAATCTTGCAACGGTTCGGTTGTTGGACAAGGTCGGTGTGAAAAACGTGATCGAGTTCTCGCGAACCGTCGGAGTCACCAGTCCGCTCCCTGGTGATCTCTCCCTAGGACTTGGGTCTTCGTCCGTCGGCTTGCTGGAGTTGACCTCGGTGTATGGCGTATTTTTAAACCAGGGGAGTCGAGTGGAACCCTTTGCCGTTAAATCGGTCAAAGATAACATGGGTAAGGTGCTTGAAGTGACTGAGCCCGAGCCTCATGAAGTCATCGCCAAGGAAACCGCCTATTTGATTACCAACATGATGGAAGATGTCGTACAGCGGGGAACCGGGCAGGCGGCGAAGGTTCTGGGGCGGCCGATCGCCGGGAAAACCGGCACCACGAACGACTACATCAATGCCTGGTTTATCGGTGGAACACCAAATCTGGTCACCGGCGTCTATGTCGGCTTTGACGACCGCCGCTCGCTCGGAGAGAGTGAAACGGGAGCCCGTTCAGCCTTACCGATCTGGATCACGTTCATGAAAGAGGCGCTTAAGCAGCTTCCTGTCGTGCCGTTCGAAATCCCCGACGGGGTGACCTTTGTGAAAGTCGATGCCGCGACCGGACTCCTGGAGTCAGAGCAAGAAGGAGAAGGGCAGAAGGGAACGGTGGAGCTTTTTTCGAAGGGGAGTGAGCCGACTCAGGCGGCTCAACGTCGATTGGATCCCACCGATTTCTATAAATTAGATCAAATTCCCGAGGGGCAACCGGCTGGAGAGGGCAGTTTGTAATGGCTTATGCTAAAACGGTTGCTGTCTTATAAGATTTAGAGGATGCTGAAAAAGCTCCCTGTCCACCCGCCCAACCTCGGCGCGCCGAGACGCGCCTTTCACCGGGCAAGGCCGCAGCGAGCGAAAGGCTGAGGCGTGCAGGGTTAGTACGTTGAGGCCTTGAGCGATGCGAGAACGATGCTGGAGGGTTTTTGCAGCATCCTCGTATTACGACTTCGAGTCCTGATACTCCTCATGCCACGCCATCTGAATCGTTTCTAAAATCTTCTCGTTGGATTTCTTGGGATCGTCCTTAAACTCCGGCAGCGTCACGATCCAGGTGTGCATCTCGGTGAAGCGTACGGTGAGCGGATCTGTCTCAGGGTGTTCTTCGACCAGCCGGATTGCGATCTCTTCGGCATTTTGCCACTTCAGGTCCATCATTACCCCTCCACTGTCAGGACACCTCTGATACTTTTTTCCCTTGCAGACCTTTCTTCAGAGAGTCGTCCAGCATGACGACGTTTAAGTGCGCCGCGGTCTGTTCGAGTTCCGCCATGCGCGCACGGATGGCTCGGGGGTCTGTACCGTCCTTTGCGGTGACTAACCGAGACAACGCTGTGCGAATACCATCGGCTTCTTCCTGCGCAACCATGTGCGCCGCTTCCTTGAGAGACTTTTCGGTGGCCTTGAGCAAAGCGTCGGCCTCCAACCGAGCATCGATCAGCTTGCGAGCGCTGACATCCTCTGCCGCAAATTTGAACGAGTCTTCGATCATCCGTTCCACTTCCGCATCTGAGAGCCCATACGATGGCTTGACCTCGATCGACTGGCTTTGGCCAGTCCGCATGTCTGTCGCCGTGACATTCAAGATTCCATTGGCATCGATCAAAAAGGTCACCTCGATGCGAGGCACACCGGCCGGGAGGGGCGGCACTTTCAGGCGGAATCGTGCCAAGCTCCGGTTGTCTTTGACGAGTTCGCGTTCACCTTGCAGGATGTGAATGTCTACTCCGGTCTGGCCGTCGACATAGGTCGTGAACATTTCTTTGGCGCTCGCCGGGATGGTCGTGTTGCGGCGAATCAAGTTACTCATGACGCCGCCCATCGTTTCGATGCCGAGAGACAGAGGCGTCACGTCCAACAACAACATGTCTGTCGTTCCGCCGCTGAGAATATCGGCTTGCACCGCCGCCCCAAGCGCGACGACTTCGTCCGGGTTCAAGTGGCAATGCGGTTGCTTCCCGAACAGCGCTTCCACGCGTTGCCGAACCAACGGCATACGGGTAGAACCGCCCACCAAGACGACTTCGTCGATGTCTTTTGGAGTAAGCCCGGCGTCTTTTAACGCGATGCGACAGGGGGCTAAGGTGCGTTCGATGACGTCCACCACCAGGGACTCGATCTGATCACGCGTCAGTTCTCTGGTAAAGCGGCCTTTGTCTTCCGGGAGCTCGATGGTGATCTCGGTCTTGAGATCATCAGAAAGGCGTATCTTAGCCCGCTCCGCTTCCAACCGAACCATCTGCATGTGATCGGGGTAGCGGCCGACGTCGATCCCGTACCGGTCTCGGATTTCCACGATAAAGAGATCGACCAGCAAGCGATCGAGATCGTCTCCGCCAAGGTGCGTATCGCCGTTGGTCGCCAGCACTTCAAAGATGCCGTCTTTCAACTTCAGGATCGAGATATCGAATGTTCCGCCACCGAAGTCATAGACGGCGATCGTCCCTTGCGTTTTTTCCTGAAGCCCATAGGCCAGCGAGGCGGCGGTCGGCTCGTTGATGATGCGCAACACCTCCAACCCGGCAATGAGGCCCGCATCTTTGGTGGCCTGCCGCTGGCTGTCGTTGAAGTAGGCCGGCACGGTGATGACGGCTTTCGTGATACTTTCGCCGAGGGAGGCTTCCGCCCGCAACTTCAGTTCCTTGAGGATCATCGCGGAGATCTGTGGCGGTGAATAGCTCTTCTGGCCAAGCCGGATCCTGATCACACCGCCGGTCTCAGTGACATTGTAAGGGAAATACGCCAGCTCGTTCTGGACATCGGCCAGCCCCTTGCCCATGAATCGCTTCACGGAATAGACCGTCCGTTCAGGATTTCGCGTTAAATGCTCTTTCGCCGAATCTCCGACGATCAAGCCATTGTCGGTTAAGGCGACGACCGATGGCACCATCGTGCGACCGTTGCGGTCGGGGACGACGCAGGGCTGCCCGTCCTTCATGTAGGCAACCAGCGAATTTGTCGTGCCCAGATCGATGCCGACTATACGTGCCATATCAAAGATGCTGAAAAGAGTTTCGAACTTCGTTCTCGGTCGGTTTGCCCCCTCGACGTACAGAAAAAGTACGCCTCGGGGTCGTCACTCCCTGCCGCCTCGTTGGAACCCCTTTTGAGCATCTTTGAAGGATGCTGACAGCAGAGAGTTCTTATGGGAAAACATTCATTCAACTAATTGTTGCAGCCAGATCGTTGGCGATATTGTTGATATATGTCCGATGGGAGAGCAGATCGCGCATCTGCTTCAGAAGTCTGTCCCGTTCCACCCTTGCCAGACTCGTGGCTTCTCCAGCGTCTTGTAGCTTGTCCCAGTCGGTAAACAACTGCCGAAGTTGAGATTCCATCTCTTCCTTGCGTCGCTCCAATGCCTCCTGTTCACTCTGGAGGGTGGCACGGAGCCGGTGGGCCTGATCCGAACCACGATCCGATGCCCGGTACTCCTCCAGGGTATCTTGTAATTCCAGGATCTCTTCAAAGAGATCGGCTGGCGGGGAGGTTCGAATGTCTTTGACTGAACCGGTTTCTAGGGCCAATAGGTATTCTGCCCGTTGGATGGGGTCACGGAGCGTGCGATAGGCGGTATTCAGGACAGCGGCATTGCTGAGGCTGATTGCCTGTTCGTCCGTGCTCTTGGTCTGATAAAAATCAGGATGGAATGTCCTGCTCAGTACATAGAACTTGGCTTCCAGTTTCTGCGAGTCGAGTGTAAGGCGCCGTGGAAACCCAAGGCAGGTGAAATAGTCGGTTTCTTTTGAAACCGGCTGGACCTTCACGCACCGTTCACAGAAGTATTCCCCCGTCACTTCCGACTGACAGTGCCAGCACATACTCCGTGCCATCTGCAGCTGGCGACGGGTATCGGGATGGGTAGATGATTGCTTGTTATCCATGAGCAAAAACGGGCATGGTGCGCACCATGCCCGGTCGGTATTTTCAGTGGGTTTCGAATCAAGCCGAGAACGATTCTCCGCAGCCGCAGGTCTTGTTGGCGTTCGGGTTGAGGAACTTGAAGTTTCCGCCCATCATGTCTTTTTGATAATCCAATTGGGTGCCTTGGAGATAGATGGCGCTCTTGGCATCGACGATCACTTTGACACCATCGATCTGATGGACTTGGTCATACTGGCCGATTTTGTCATCGAAATTGATCGTGTAGCTCAAGCCTGAACAGCCTCCGCCCTTTACGCCGAGGCGAAGGCCGCCTTCCTCGATGCCTTGTACGTTGATCAACCGTTTGACCTCCTTCAAGGCTGCGTCGGTGAGCGAGATGATCGGAGCCTGAGTCTCGACATTCGTTGTGTCCATGAGGCGCTCCCTTCGTGGCTATGACTTAGTGCCGGCCGGCTGCCCGTCAGCCTTCTTTTGATAATCGGCCAATGCGGCTTTAATGGCATCTTCCGCGAGGACCGAACAATGAATTTTCACCGGTGGGAGATTCAGTTCCTGCACGATGTCCGTGTTCTTGATCTTCTGGGCTTCTTCAATCGTCTTGCCCTTGAGCCACTCGGTGGCCAGACTGGAACTGGCGATCGCCGACCCGCAGCCGAACGTTTTGAACTTGGCATCGACGATCGTATCGTTTTCCACCTTGATCTGCAGCTTCATCACGTCACCGCATTCCGGGGCTCCCACCATCCCGGTGCCCACGTCTGCATCGTCCTTCTTAAAGCTTCCCATGTTGCGGGGATTGTTGAAATGATCGACGACTTTATCGCTGTATGCCATGGTGTCCTCCGAAATTTACGTTATATCTCAGTTAGTGTGCCGCCCACTGAACCGACTTCAGGTCTACGCCTTCCTTCGCCATTTCATAGAGCGGGGACATTTCCCGCAGCTTAGTCACTACCTCAATAACCTTCTTGGTCGTATAGTCAATCTCATCATCAGTATTGAAACGGCCCAAGCCGAAGCGGATCGAGGAATGAGCGAGCTCCGTGCCGACACCGAGCGCACGCAACACGTATGAGGGTTCCAGTGTGGCCGACGTACAGGCCGAGCCGGATGAGAGCGCGATGTCTTTCATGCCCATGAGCAGCGACTCCCCTTCGACGTAGGCAAACGAAATGTTGAGGTTGCCCGGCAGTCGGTTGGTCGGATGGCCATTGAGATAGCTTTCCTCAAGCGCTGCCATAATGTCGGCTTGAAGGCGATCGCGCATCTTGGTTAGCCTGGCCGTTTCCATTGTCATCTCCTCCCCACAGATTTCACAGGCCTTTCCGAATCCGACGATCAGTGGTACCGGTAAGGTGCCGGACCGCATGCCACGTTCATGTCCTCCCCCATCAATCTGGGCCGCGATCCGAACACGAGGGTTTCTCTTCCTGACATAGAGCGCACCGACTCCCTTGGGCCCGTAGATTTTATGGGAGGTGAATGACATGAGATCAATGCCCATGGTTTGGACATCGACCGGAATTTTCCCCACGCCCTGCGTAGCATCGCAGTGAAACAGGACGCCTCTCGATTTGGCGATCTTCCCGATTTCCTGGATCGGATTGATCGTGCCGATTTCGTTGTTGGCCAACATGACCGAGATCAGGATCGTCTTGTCGGTGATGGCGTTCTGCACATCTTGTGGGTTCACCATGCCGTATTTATCAACCGGCAAATAGGTCACGGTCGCCAGGCCCTTCGCTTCGAGGGACTTGGCTGTGTCGAGCACAGCTCGATGTTCTGTTGACGATGTGATGATGTGGGTGCCTTTCTCCTTGTACATCTCCAAGACGCCCTTCAGCGCCAGGTTGTCCGATTCAGTGGCGCCACTGGTAAAGACGATTTCTTTTGAGTCGGCCTTGATGAGTTTCGCAATCTGTTTTCGGGCTTGTTCCACCGCTTCTTCTGCTGCCCAGCCAAAGGCATGGTTACGGCTGGCGGCATTGCCGAACTTCTCAACGAAATACGGCAGCATCGCCTCCAACACTCGCGGATCCATGGGAGTGGTGGAATGGTTATCGAGGAAAATAGGAAGCTTCATCGTTCGACTCCTTGTGCCGAGGGAGACTGAATATGTGAGGTGGTGTCGGACACCCGTAATCCAGATCCAGCGTTGGTGCGTTCATCGTTCTAGACCTTGCGCTGAGGGAGACTGAATGGTGATAAGGGGCGTGCCGCCCATCATGTCTTGCAACGTCATGTTGTTCAGTAACTGGTAGATGCTGTCTTGGATTTTCAGTAGCGGCGTGCGGATGTTGCAATGTTCCCGCTGCATACAGAATTCGCCGTCTTTTTCATGTGAGCAGTCGGTGATGCCTAAGGGGCCCTCTATGCTCTCAAGAATCTGCGCGATGGTGATCTGGCTGGCGCTTCGCGCCAGAAGATACCCTCCTTTGGGCCCATTGTGGCTTTCGATGAGGCCGTTTTTTGAGAGAGCCTGAAGGACCTTTGCCAACAATTCCAGGGGAATGTTGTAATCCTCGGCGATCTCTTTCGTATTCACCACGCGGCCGGGAGTCACATCGCCGAACTGAACCGACGCAATGTGCTGCAGCGCCATGAGTGCGTAATCAGCCTTTTTTGATATCTTCAACATTGCTATTGCCGATCTCCTAGATCGGAGACTATAATGATCTCCGATCAATATGGTCGGACTAAGAGTATCACGCAGGTTTCTCCGGTGTCAATACTCGAACAGAGTCAGTGATCTATCAGAAAGGAATAGGCATATGGGCGGGACAAACCCGTATATTGAGAAGGCCGATTACGAACTCCCCAAAGTTTCTTATTCCATCACTTTTATCCAGCCGGATGGCAGGTCAACCACGGTGACTGTCGATCCCGAAAAGATTCCCTATGGCCAGACGGGGCTACCAGGAAGCATTTTAGACGTTGCGATGGGTCATGGAGTGGATTTGGAGCATGTCTGTGGCGGAGTATGTGCTTGTTCGACCTGTCACGTCATGGTGAAGCAGGGATCGGACACCTGCAATGAAGGTACGGATGATGAGTATGATCAGTTGGACGAAGCCCCCATGACGACATTACAGTCTCGTCTCGGGTGTCAGTGTGTGCCGAATGGAACCAAGAATATCGTCGTCGAAATTCCAGCCGTCAATAAGAATCTCGTGCGGGAGGGGCACTGATTCGTCTCGCCGCGCCGTATTCGTTAAACGCACAGATAACAATTTTTAGTCGTACGTCTCTATCTTTACCTCCTTTCGGTCGTAACCGCCCTCCGTAAAATATGCACGCAGGGGACGGACGAACGCTTTGGTTCCACAAATCATGGGAACCACTTTCGGCTGTCCTTTGACCAGCGGCGCGAGCATGGACAAGGTTTTTCCCACGCCTTCCGACTCGCCGTGCTCAGCGACCAGCGGAAGATAGCGGAACGAGGGATATTGCATGGCCATCGTGAGCCATTCCTGATGGAACAAGACTTCGTCCTCGTTGGGTGCCACGGCAATCAATAAGACGGGAGTCTGGATTTTTGAAAAAAACATCTGCTTGAGGAGGCATCGCATCGGGACAAGGCCGGTATACCGGCCGATCAGGATGAGCTCTCGATCAAGTGGTTGAGGCAGGATGAAATTTCCATAGGGGCCCGACAAGGGAACTTCATCTCCAGATCTCAACTCATAGAGATAATTGGAACCCAGTCCTCCGGGGACGCGATCAAATACCAGCGTTAACTCCCCATATTGGGACGAGGGATCGGCCATGGAGTATGCGCGGTTGAGCGGCGGCTTGGGTCCCACCGGCAGTTTGAGAGAGACCCACTGGCCCGGTTGAAAGGAAATCTTGTTGGTCTTGGGTTTAACCACGAGTTGACGGACGTGGCGCGTAAGATCGGTGACCGCAAGTACTGTGGCCGGTTGCGTGAGTTCCGCCATGCTAGATTCGCGGCACCGTCATAGCAGAAGCCGTCAGGAGATGGAAGTGGCAAGGCGATGTACAAGGATTTTCACAGCATGGTATAGATGGTCAGTCTGTTGTGGGTGAAGAAGGGACAGCACGGTCATGAGCCAGGTTCGCGTCCGGTTCGCGCCAAGCCCGACGGGATTTCTCCACATAGGTGGAGTACGCACGGCCCTGTTCAATTGGCTCTTCGCACGCCAACAACAGGGTGTGTTCATCCTTCGCATCGAGGATACTGATCAAAGCCGCTCCACGGATGAATCGATTCAGGCCATCATCGAGGGCATGAAATGGGCCGGCCTCGATTGGGACGAGGGACCATTCCGCCAAACGGAGCGGATGGATCTGTATCGCAGCCATGCCATGAAATTGTTGGAGACGGGGCATGCGTATTGGTGTGTGTGTAAGGCTGAAGAGTTGGAGGCTCGGCGAAAAGAAGCGGAAGCCCAAGGACTCTCACCTCGCTACGATGGCCGCTGTCGCAATTTGGGGCTCGCCAGCCCGCCCGGAGATTCCGCCCTTCGATTCAAGGCCCCGCAAGAGGGCCAGACAGTGGTCGAGGATCTCATCAAGGGAAAGGTCGTCTTCGAAAACACCGTCGTGGACGATGTAATCATTCTCAGGTCCAACGGGTATCCGACCTACAACTTTTCCGTCGTGGTCGATGACGCCTTGATGGGCATTACACATGTTGTGAGAGGAGACGACCATTTGACGAACACGCCGCGGCAGATTCCAATTTTCGAAGCCTTGGAGTTTGCCGTTCCGCGGTTCGGACATCTGCCGATTATTTTAGGATCAGAAAAAACTCGACTCTCCAAGCGCCATGGTGCGACCTCGATCATGGCCTATAAAGACATGGGCTATCTCTCCGATGCCATGGTCAATTATCTGGTCCGGCTTGGCTGGTCCCATGGGGATCAAGAACTCTTTACCCGGCAGGAGTTGATCGAAAAGTTCTCGTGGGATCATGTGCAGAAGTCGGCCGCCCTCTTCAATCCGGACAAGTTGCTCTGGATGAATGCGGAATACCTCAAAACCAGCCCTCCACGCCAGGTTGCCCATGCGCTGGTGCCGCTGTTGGAGCAAGCTGGGTTGAAGAAGGAAGTCGAGGCTGTTTCGGATGAATGGCTTGCACAGCTGGTGGTCTTGGTGAAGGAACGGGCCAAGACATTGGTCGAAATGGTGGAGTGGGTGAAGCCGTATTTTGGGCAAGAGGCCACATTCGAGGTGGAGGCAGCCAAGAAATTTCTCACACCAACAACCGCGCCGTTGCTTCAGAAGCTTCTGACCCGATTCGAGGTGCTTCCGAGCTTTTCCAAACAGGTATGGGAAGACAGTTTCAAAAAGCTCGTCGAGGAAGAAGGCGTCAAGATGGGGGCGTTAGCCCAGCCCGTTCGCGTCGCCTTGACCGGACGAACCGCAAGCCCTGGTCTGTTTGAAGTCATGGAAGTGCTAGGACGGGAAAGAACGTTACATCGGTTACGAGTAGGCATTGGTTGCGCCAAAGCCGGTCAGGCTTGACGGATTGAGCGGTCCTATATTACGTTGAACGCCGGTTGGGGGATCGTCTAGCGGTAGGACGTCAGTCTCTGGATCTGACTACCTAGGTTCGATTCCTAGTCCCCCAGCCAAAAATTCTCTTTTCTTGTTTCCGAAACACGAAGTACTACCGTGCCGCGCTGGGGGATCGTCTAGCGGTAGGACGCCGGCCTTTGGAGCCGGCTACCTAGGTTCGATTCCTAGTCCCCCAGCCATTTTCTTTTTGCTCCATCCTTAATATGTTACAAAGGGCCACGTTCCTAGCATGGTTAGGGGCATGTGCTATGGGTTAATGGGCTTAGTAACGGTTTAAGCGAAGAGGGGGTATTCAGTGCCGGGTTCTATACAAGCGTTTCTAGACGACAGCATAACGGAGGAAGGGATAGTCTGTGCCGCTGCTGTGTTCCCATCGGAGAGGCTTCAAGATGCCAAGTTTGCGCTCCGAACAGCAAAAGCCAGGGTAGGTGTGCCTGTAGAAGCTCAGCTGCACTGCCGTATTCTATTTGCTGGAGACGCTAGGCGGGGAACACCTTGGGAAAATGTAAAGTCGGACGATATCTACGCGATGGTTCAACATCTATGCGATGCCCTGAGACCTATAGGACTGCAGCCGGTGGTCTGCCTGATTGATCGGGCACTTATTCAGCCGCGCTTTCCTGCTCCGGGTTTCCCGGCATCTATGCCGAGTGAGAAAGAAAGCGCTTCACTCGCCTATTGTGCTGTTGCAAATCACCTTGTCCTCGATAAACCCGGAACACAGGTTCGGATTTGGATTGACCCTGATTCGACCCGTATTCCATGGGGAATAAAGAAGTCCAAAGCTGACAGGGCTCGGACAAGTTTCTGGATAGACCTTGGAGCTGGACAGGACCCGTTAAGAGTGGAACCGCAAATTGCTGATAGACCGAAGCCGCCATTGCTTGAGGTGGCTGATCTCTACGCCTACATCACGGTGCAGGCACATTCTGGGCGTGGCGGGAAACGTGTCGAGCCTTTTAAGAAGCTGTATGACATTATCAAATCACAAAGTTTGCGCTTTCATTTTCCCAATGGACCCCAACAATGGCAGGAGGGATCAAATCCTAGGGACTGAACCATTACCATTAGCGTATTCTTCTTTCTAGCCTCTTCTCCAAACTCTGAGTCAAACAGCTGCTCCGCTTGCTGCAAATAGTTACTTCAAAGATGCCATGTCGATCACGAATCGGAACCTCACATCACCGCGCATCACCCGTTCGTAAGCTTCATTGACCTGCTGGATGGAGATCAATTCAATATCCGACTCGATCTGATGCTGTGCGCAGAAGTCGAGCATTTTTTGAGTCTCTTTGATTCCCCCGATAAGAGAGCCGGCGAGACGCCGTCGCCTCGAAATGAGGGAAAAGGCCTGAACGGGAGTCGGTGCTTCGGGTGCGCCGACGAGGATCATGGTGCCGTCCGTCTTGAGGATGTTCAGATAGGCATTGTAATCGTGTGGTGCAGAGACCGTGTCGAGGATGTAGTGGAAGTACCCTTGGAGCTTGGTAAAGGTCTGCGGGTTGGATGTGACGGCAAACTTCGCAGCGCCCAGCCGCTTCGCGTCCTCCCGTTTATTCTCCGATGTGCTTAATACCGTGACCTCGGTACCCATCGCCGTGGCGATCTTCACCGCCATGTGGCCGAGGCCTCCGAGGCCGACGACGGCAAGTTTGTGGTAACGCCCCACGCCCCACTGACGCAAGGGAGAATAGGTCGTAATCCCCGCACAGAGCAGCGGCGCCGCTCCCGCCGGCGAGAGTGTCGAGGGAATTCGGAGGACATAGTTTTCGTCCGCCACGATCTGGGCCGAGTAGCCGCCCTGAGTGATCTGGCCCACTCCATTCTGTCCACTGTAGGTCCAGACTGTGCCTCCGTCGCAATATTGTTCCAGGCCTTCGCGGCAGGCCGTACAGGTTCGGCAAGAATCCACAAAGCAGCCGACACCGGCTCGATCACCAACCTTGAAGGTTGTCACGGACGTGCCGACGTGGGCGACGGTTCCGACGATCTCGTGCCCGGGTACCATCGGGAACAGGGAGATGCCCCACTCGTTACGGGCCTGATGGATATCTGAGTGGCAGATTCCGCAATGTGTGATGGCGATCAAAATGTCATGCGGACCGACGTCGCGTCGTTCGAAGGAAAACGGCTGCAATCTCTCTTTGGCGGCCATCGCCGCGTAGCCCTTGGTCGCGAGCATGGAATGTTCTCCTTCGAAAGGTGAGGGAAAAAGATAACCTTAACAAGTTCAACGGGACTTGCCAACAGCAAAGGCAGCGTTTTTTTGGTGTCACCGATAGCAGTGGTTCATTGGGTGAGGTTGGATCGCGGGGAAAGGTTGAATAGGTTGGTATACTTAGGTGCAGTCGGTCGCCTTGCCGTCGTCGGTCGATTCAGGAATGCCGGAGTCCGTGGTGAGTGGCGAACCAGGAATGCGATACTGTTCTACTGCCCATGTTCCCAAATCCGTGACCTGACAACGTTCAGAACAGAATGGGCGCCAGGTGTTTCCTTCCCACGCAGTTGGTTGGCGACAGGTCGGGCACAGCATGAAGGTCGTTTAGCGCCGAGGTGTCTGCTGGGCTTTCTCAACTTTGGCCCACGCATCTTTGAGAGTCACGGTTCGATTGAAGATCAGAGCCTGGGATGACGAGTCGGGGTCGATACAAAAATACCCCTGCCGCTCGAATTGGAAACGGGACCCGGGCGCGGCTGAGCGAAGGCTTGGCTCAACCAAACAGCCGGTGAGGAGTTCCAATGACTGAGGGTTCAACGACCCAGTCCAGTCCTGTTCAACCGCAAGTTTGGCCTGGTCGGCGAGAAGAAGCGGATGATAGAGACGGATGACTGCATTGGCTGCATGTGACGCCGACACCCAGTGAATGGTGGCTTTTACTTTGCGCTGTTCTTGTGCCGACCCGCTTCTGGTTTCAGGATCGTAGGTGCAATGCAGCTCGGTGACTGCGCCGGTCTGAGGGTCCTTTGTCGCGCTCACACACTTGATGATGTACCCATAGCGCAGCCGGACCTCGCGGCCAGGGGCCAGACGGTAGAACTGTTTGGGTGGGTCCTCGCGAAAATCATCCTGCTCGATATACAGTGTTTTCGAGAAGGGAACCTTTCTCGTTCCCGCGGAGAGGTCCTCAGGATTATTCACGGCGTCGAGTTCTTCGACGACGTCTTCCGGATAGTTGTCGAGTACGACTTTCAACGGTCGGAGCACCGCCATCACGCGCGGCGACCGTTTGTTTAAGTCCTCTCGGATGAAGTGTTCGAGCAGTTGCATCTCGATGATCGCATCGCGCTTCGCGACACCGATGTGTTCGCAAAAGGCACGAATCGCTTCAGAAGTCACCCCTCGGCGACGGAGACCTTTCAACGTGGGAAGGCGCGGATCATCCCAGCCGGCCACCAGTTTCTTGCCGACTAATTCAAGCAGCTTGCGCTTGCTCATCACCGTGGAGGTGAGATTCAGTCGGGCAAATTCGATTTGCTGCGGACGATGCGGAGCGTCGGCCTCGGTGACGACCCAATCGTACAAAGGACGGTGGTCTTCAAATTCCAGCGTGCACAAAGAGTGGGTGATCCCTTCGAGGGCGTCAGAGAGCGGGTGTGCAAAATCGTACGCAGGATAGATGCACCATGCGGTCCCGGTCCGATAGTGGGTGGCATGCCGGATTCGATAGAGGATGGGGTCTCGCAGATTCATGTTTGGGGAAGCCATATCGATTTTTGAGCGTAGGACATGCGCGCCATCAGCAAACTCTCCGGCTCGCATGCGCGTGAAGAGATCCACATTCGCATCGGCAGATCGGGTTCGATAAGGACTGTCGCGGCCGGGGTCGGTCAGGGTGCCGCGGTGTTCACGGATTTGATCCGCCGTGAGGCTGTCGACGTAGGCTTTCCCTTTCTTGATCAAGACGACCGCGAATGCATAGAGCTGCTCGAAATAATCCGATGCATAGAATATCTTGCCGTGCCAGTCAAACCCCAACCATCGGACGTCTTCTTGTATGGCTTGAACGTACTCGGGGTCTTCGGTAGTGGGATTCGTGTCGTCGAATCGCAGGTGACAGACGCCACCGGGAGTTTCGTTCGCGATCCCAAAATTCAGCACGATGGACTTGGCGTGCCCGATGTGGAGGTAGCCATTAGGCTCAGGGGGAAATCGCGTGACGACCCGTCCACCATGTTTGCCGGCAGCACGGTCAACGGCGACGAGATCCCGAATGAAATTCGAAGAATGTGAGGACTCTGATGTGCTCATGAAATCCTGTGTAAATGGCTCGACATGGTCATCGTTTCAAGCCAAGTCCAGCAGGCTGCCGAAAAACTCGGTTGATGCCCACCATAGGGCTGGAATTTGCAATGCGGTGCTAACGCCAGAATACCCTTCAGGATGCTCAAAAAGGCTGCTGATCTCACCCGCCCAACCCCGGCGCGCCGAGACGCGCCTCTCCGCGGGCAAGGCCGCAGCGAGGTCCGCGACGCGAAGAATAATGAGCGTAACGTTTGCGGACGGGCGCGAGTCGGTGAGCGCCCAGTGTCTTCTAGGGCGAGACGTATC
>JBKKBQ010000148.1:0-7699 GCA_046714015.1 Nitrospira sp. | reverse complement strand
TGGAAGCGCTGAGGCGCAGGAAATTCTCTACGGCCTCCATGCCGTACGCGAGGCGCTGAAGGCCGGAAACAGACCATTGCAACGCATGTTGGTTCTTCGGACCGACAAACAGTTCACTGATCTGGTGCTACTGGCTCGATCGCGCCGTGTTCCGATTCATGTTCAGCCTCTGACCTCCTTCGACCGCCTGGTTCCCAACGGCAAGCACCAGGGCGTTGTGGCGTTTACATCGGCAAAAGCCTATCAGACGGAGGAGTCGATTCTGGCACGAGCAGCAGAACGGCATGAGGCGCCACTGTTGGTCGTCTTGGACGGGGTGGAAGATCCACACAATCTCGGCGCCGTGCTTCGCACGGCGGAGGGCGCGGGTGCCCACGGAGTGTTGATCCCTGAACGACGGGCTGCCGGACTGACGTCGGTGGTGGCCAAAGCGTCGGCCGGAGCGATCGATCACATTCCCGTTGCCCGCGTGACAAACATGAGCAGATCGATCGAGTCGTTGAAGGCGGTTGGAGTCTGGATTTACGGGGTGACGCCGGCGGCGAAGAAGATATTTACGGACGTCGACCTACGAGAACCAGTTGGGCTAGTACTGGGAGGGGAGGGAACGGGAATTAGACCTGGCGTCCTGCAACATTGCGATGAATGTGTCCGCATTCCTCTGAAAGGCCAGGTCCAATCGCTGAATGTGTCCGCTGCGGCAGCCATCGTCCTGTTTGAGGCGGTTCGTCAACGCCGAACGATCCAGGACCAGGCTGATTCTACCGGATCCTGAGCACGCCGCCCTGGATGGCAGTCTTCAGCAGTTGAGCAGTATTCGATACCCGCATTTTCTTCATCATATTGGCGCGGTGGGCTTCGACGGTTTTGACGCTGATCTTCAATCGTTGACCAATTTCCTTGTTCTTAAATCCAGCCCAGATCAGCTCCAAAATTTCCTGTTCGCGTGACGTAAGCGACTCAGGCCGTTTTGTGCGAGGAGGAGGTTCAAGGTCAGCAAGAGATTTCCGAGGCCGTGACTTGCCAGTTCTAGTTGCCATGGTAATTAGTTCTCCAAATTAGTAGGTGTGTACATCAGGTATACTCACGGAAGCAAGCGAGAATCACGTCTACATCATGAAGTTATTATGGGACGATTATTTAGGAATGTAAAGGAAGGCACTTCGGCCCTAGTAGGGTTGCTAGGTAGGGAAAGAACTCTTGGCAATTATGCATGAGGGACAACTACTGCTACCGCTACTGATTGCCGGCCTTTTCGGAGCACTCATCGGTAGCTTTCTCAACGTGTGTATCTACCGGTTGCCGCGACAGGAATCGCTCGCGTGGCCCGGTTCTCATTGTCCGAAATGCTCTCATCCCATTGCCTGGTACGATAACATTCCCATTCTGAGTTATTTCGCGCTGGCTGGACGTTGCCGGCAGTGTACCGTGCGCATTCCGTTCCGCTATCCCTTGGTTGAGATCCTAAATGCCTTAGGTTATGTAGGGCTCCTCTGGTTCTTCGGCCTCAGCTGGACTGCAGCGGTGTACGGGTTGCTTTATTCGGCCCTCCTCGTGGTCGCGGGGACGGACATTTCTCATAAGATCATCCCCAATGCCGTGACATTTCCAGGGATCATCGTAGGCCTCGCCTGTGCTTCCACCATCTTACCTTTGGGATTTCTGAATAGCGTGCTGGGCATTCTCGTTGGCGGAGGAATCCTGTGGCTTCTGGCCTGGGCCAGTCCCTATCTCTTCGGGAAGGAGGGGATGGGAGGGGGGGATATCAAGCTTCTGGCAATGATTGGGGCGTTTCTGGGGTGGAAGCCTGCGCTGATGACGATCATGGTAGGGTCGCTCTTGGGATCACTCGTGGGGGTTACTCTTATTGCAGCACAGGTGATCAAGCGCGAGGATTACATCCCCTTCGGGCCGTTCCTGGTTTGCGGTGCGCTGGTGGCACTATTCTTTGGTCAACCTCTCCTCAATTGGTATCAAGGGATCTTGGCAGGATAACGGCTCCCCTGGCCGATTCCCACCCTTTCGTACTGTATCTCTTCTGTAAAGAACTGTATCTCTTGAGGTACTGCTTTTTTCCTTCTCATCTCTTTCCTCCGCAGGCCCTACCCTTGTCGAAGCATCCTACCTCTTCTGATTTTCCATATATTGATTCAATGGGTTAGGAGCTTGTCACTAGTCCACTCCTGTTCAGTAGACGTCCACACAGGATCCGTCCAAGAGCGGCACGAGTCTTGACATAGGGATCGTATAACCTAACCCGTGCAGAATCAGAGAGGAAGGGATGACGCAGGAAGGGAAGACATTAACGGAGCTCATGGTGGTCGTGGGAATCATCGGAATGGTCTCGTTCATGGCCGTTCCCAACTTCTTGACCCTCCACTCACGCACACAGGTCCGAGCTACCACGGAGGAGATTGCGTCGGAACTGCGCCTCGCAAAGCAACTGGCGTTGACCACTCACGATCGAGTTCGAATTGTGATCGACATGGAGCAGCAGGCCCTCACCACACAGTTCGTCAACACCGCCACCACACATCACGCGTATCACTATGGAGGCAAGGGAATTGAGATTGATGAGCCGACCGCAGGGCGGGAGATCCTCTTCCATCCCAGCGGACGCTCTGCCACTGCCACGACGATTCAACTCCGCAGCAAAGAGGGCCAGATCCAGAAGCTCACGGTGAGCATCACGGGTCGGGTATCAATCCTATGAGTCACTTTCCGAAGAATGATGGCTTCAGCCTGATCGAGGTGATGGTGGCCATGATGATTTCCGGCATCGCGTTGATGGGCACACTAGGCGCAGTGGAAATTTCGTCAAGATATGTGCAAGAGGGCGGCTTAAGCAGTAAGGCGCTGGGGCTCGCGCAGGCAAGGTTGGAAGTGAAGCGCTCCGTTCGCTGGCAGTCTCTTCTGGAGGACGACCTCGATCGCGATGGCATTTCCGAAACCCTTATGGCCGATGACGGCCAGGGCTACGATGTCGCGGCGGGCGATGGGATCTACACAGCCATGTATGAAGGTGATGGAGTGACGGTCGTGTGGATGGTTGAAGCGGATCGCCCGGGATTACTCAGCGCCTCCGGCATGGTGACGATCCGAGCAGTCGCTTCCTTTCCTGGGCTCAGAGGACAGAGGAAAGAAGTGCGGGTGGCAACCATTCGTGCTAACCCGGCCTTTGTGGGGCAACGATGAACCAGATGTCTCTCGCCAAGTTCAATATGAGGAATCGGGACACCGTGTCCAACAATCGCGGTGTCTGCCTGACCGAGTTGATGGTCAGTTTAACGACCGGCGTTATCGTGCTGGCTGCTGCGTTGAGCATTCTCCAAATCGTGCAGACCCATGCGACGAAACAGCATCACACCTTGAGCCACCAACAGGATCTCAGATTGGGGTTGGAAGTGTTTGAGCAAGAAGTTCGACTGGCAACGGCTGACTCCATCATCTCGGTGGCTCCCAATGAGTTTCTGTTTCACGCCAATCTCAGCGCTCATCGGACCATAGCGACCGGAGCCATTCTTCCCGGCCAGTCAGTGCTTGCGGTACAGAATGGGAGTGGATGGGGAGCAGGAAAGACCGTGGTCCTCTGTGGCCGGCAGGCGTGCGAGGTGCATCGCCTTTCTCGTGCGGGCCAGCGATATCAACTGACCCTCGCAGAACCGGTCGGCTTGTCGTTTCCTGCAGGCGCGTCTGTGGAAGTACAAAATCGAGTGGTCTATTACGCCAAGGCTGCTGATGGGGGAACGGAGAAGCTTATGCGTATGATCGACGGAGGAGCCAGTGTGCTTATCGGAGAACTAAAGAGCCTGCATTTTTCGTATTGGGATGAGCAGGGTCATGTCACACAGCAGCCATCGCAAGTGCGGCGAGTAGTCCTTGAGATCAACTCAGAGCGGCCTCACCACAGAATGGTGAGGGAAGTCGGCCTTCGGTCATAGGAGGGAAGAGACCATGTCACATTCGGTTGCGAAAGACAGTCAACAGGGCATTGCGCTTCTCGGAGCTATGGTCATCGTTCTAATTTTATCGTTATTGGGCGCGACTCTTCTCAATCTCGCTGGGCAAGAAGCCATGAGTGCCGGTATGGGAAACCAGGCAGCGGTTGCTCAGCAGCTCGCTGATGCAGCCGGCGAACTTGTGGTGAGTTGGTTTCACAGCCCCATGTCCGCAGTGGCCGTACCGCAGATGTCATTGCTTCGCGAGAAAAGAAATCGTGACGCGGAGGGAAGCCCTTCTTTTTTTGAGCCGAGCGGTCGCTCCCAATTTGTAGGCACAGCGAATCAACCTGATTTTCGCCTTCACGCGGGAGATCCTGCCAACGACAGGATTCTCAATAATCCTGAGAACGGGCTGTTTCGTGTGATGACAGACCTTGGGAAAGTGGAAGACCTCAAAGTCTACGCGCCTTCAAATCCTGGCCTTCTATGCACCATTGATGTAACGATCGCGACCCATGCCAATCCGCCTATCCGGCAATCAGTCCTTATGCAACTGGGTGCAGTGAACTTGCCGCCGTTGAGAGCCGCTGTGCAGGTGGATCAGCAGCTTGGTGTAGTCCAACCGGGAGGTGAGTCGCCCGTCAGTGTGCATTGGGGTGATTTAAAAGTAGGCGGAGATCTTGTGGTCGGACGTGCCGAAGAGATTCCGAGCAAAAGTGTGCTTGCTCCAGTCACAGGTCAGGCATATGACGAGACCGCTCAACGAGAGGATCGCTGGATGGATGCCTGGATCGGAGGGAAGGTTCAGGTGATGCAGCAGCCTTCGGGGCAGATACCGAGTCTTCCGCACAACGTCCATCAGGGCCAAATTCCGACTCCTGGAATTAGCCTAGATCAGTGGAACTATGAACATCTCAAGCGAATAGCAAAACAGTTTGGTCGCTATGTCGCGATTGATCGGGAGGGGCTCCTCTATCCACGGGGAATCGTAGAACCGGGACGTGGTATTTCCCCCGATGAGTTCCTCCAATCGCAAGGACCTGGCGATCAGCATGGTCTGATCTTCATTGATACGCTCGACCAAACGGCGCCGCGTACCGATAATCTCGGAATCGTGAAGCTGCGCGCCTCCTATGTCGAAGGCATGGTCGTGGTACAGGGCCATGTCGTGCTTGCTCCGAGTGGCTCAGGACAATCAGTCACCGTGCTGACTCCTCCCAAAACGGATCAGGGCGCTGACCTTGCTCGGACGCCCATTCAACTCTCGGGCATACGGTTCAACGGTGTGCTCTATGCCAGCGGCAACATTACCGTCACAGGGAAAGTCGGATTGTACGGAGCTGTGGTGGCAGGTGGAACCATTGCTTCTGATGGTCTCGGGAATAGGCTGGAAGTATGGTACGACCATGATCTCCGACAAGGACTGTTTCGTGGGCTGCCGGTCGTCTACCGTGCTCCAGGAACGTGGATGACCCGATATTGACCGTTGGTGGGAGCCGACCATATGAGCACATTCGTAAAAACAACTTCTTATTGTCGATGAGAAAGGATGAGATAGAATGATCACCCAAAGCCTTGAATCTGATCACAAACGCAAGATTCTCTCAGTTGCGGGTCTGAAAAAGTCATCGATGGCCAAACAACCTCGCAAGATGACGATGGGACGCAGTCTCTTAGACTGTATCGCCTATCGTGGACTCATCAAGCAGGGGGATCTCGATGCCGCAATAGAAGAATCGCTGTCACGGGAAATTGATCTGGAAACCCTCTTGCTTGATAAGTACCGCATACCAAAGTCTGCACTCGGGTCGGCGCTCGGCGAATTTTACCAATGTCCTTACGTTTCTTATGATGAACGAACCCTCATCGACCCGGAGCTCTTGAAAAACCTCAGCTTCGATTATCTCAGAAGGAACGCCTGGATCCCCTTGAAACGACAGGGGACTGTCCTCGACATTGCCATCAATGATCCGCACGATCTGGAAAAAGGCCTCGATATACGGCGCGCGTTCCCTGGTGCGACGATACGCTTCTCCGTCGGGCTTCGGCGGGATATCGAACAATATCTCCTTGTCGCAACCGGGCAGGCCAACGGGGAATCGATCACCGAGATTCTCGGAGAACTCGTCGATGAAGCCGGCATCGAACGAAACGGCGAGGCCGAGTTCGGAGAGATCGATGAAAACGATTCGGCCATCGTGCGCCTCGCGAACCAAGTAATTGCTGAGGCCTATCGCTTAGGGGCCTCTGATGTCCATATTGAACCCTATTCGGATCGCAAGGAGACGGCAGTCCGGTTCCGTGTCGATGGGACCTGTTTTACTTATATGCGCATTCCCGCCCTGTATCGGCGTGCCATTGTTTCTCGGTTGAAGATCATGGCCAACCTCGATATAGCCGAGCGACGAAAACCTCAGGACGGAAAAATCCGCTATAAGTTAACGAAGGATCGTGAAATTGAATTGCGGGTCGCGACATTGCCTACCGCAGGAAACAATGAAGATGTGGTGATGCGTCTTCTGACTGCAAAGGAAACCATGCCGTTGGAGGCGATGGACTTCTCTCCGGATGTTCTCCAAACCGTCCGTGAACTGGCCGAACATCCTCATGGAATCTTCCTCTGCGTCGGACCCACTGGTTCGGGGAAAACCACCACGCTGCACGCTGTGATGAAACACATTAACACCGATGAGCGAAAGATTTGGACTGCAGAAGATCCCATCGAGATCACACAGGAAGGCTTACGACAGGTTCAGGTGCACTCAAAAATAGGCTTTACTTTTGCGACGGCGATGCGGGCATTCCTTCGAGCCGACCCGGACGTGATTATGATTGGAGAGATGCGCGATAAAGAGACGGCCGATATCGCGATCGAAGCGTCACTCACCGGGCATCTGGTGATGAGCACGCTCCATACCAACAGTGCTGTGGAAACAGTCACGCGACTGCTGGACATGAGTTGCGACTCATTCAACTTTGCCGACGCCATGTTGGGAGTACTGGCCATGCGCCTCTGCAAGCGCATTTGTTCTCACTGCAAAGAAACCTACCACCCGACCAAACAAGAGTATGACGAGCTGGTGCAAGGTTATGGGGCGCGTTATTGGGATAAGCTCGGCGTGATGTACACTGACGACTTAACTCTCTATCGTGGGAAGGGTTGTGATGCCTGCAATCACAGCGGGTTTAAGGGACGGGTGGCACTGCACGAACTCCTGGTTGGGTCAGAAGAAATCAAGAATCTGATCCAAGCCAAAGCAAGGACAGCTGAAATTCTCAGCGTGGCGATGCGGGATGGAATGGTTACCTTGCTGCAGAATGGTATTCAGAAAGTACTGAAAGGTCTGACGACCTATCGGCAAGTCCGCGCCGTTGCAATAAAGTAGGTTGAAGCTATTAGGGGGTCTGCTCCAACAACAAGGCAAACGCTCTCAGCTTCATGAGCATCTCGGGTCGAACGCGGATGAATTCCAGCCCACATCGGTGCTCGGAAACCCAAAGCACCCCAGCCAATTCGATCGTAGCCGGCTCCTCGCCGTTTAAAAGATCGATATCCAGTGAAACGTAGGTTGAGACGGTCGGAAGATCCTCTGCCATTATGGCACACCCCTGCGCCGAGAGGTTTAAAACAGTTCCGTCAGACTTGTTTTCATCGTTCCACAATTTGCAGGGAAGCTGGACGGCAAACCGCTGGATCTTGCGAGACTCTTGTTTCATGCGATTCCTTCTCACCTATGCAGATTGAATCCTACCCGATC
>JBKKBQ010000147.1:0-8253 GCA_046714015.1 Nitrospira sp. | reverse complement strand
GTTGTCGATGCCACTCGTTGTATTTCATACCTCACTATCGAATTACGTGGCGATGGCACCACCATCTCTCCTCAGCTAGAAGCAGGCATGGGGAACAAGATCTTCGGATGCGACGATTGTCTCGATGTGTGCCCATTTAATCTGCGAGCGGAACCGACGCAAGAAGGCGCGTTTCAACCTTCAAGCTGGAGCCTCTCACCTGACCTCACTGAACTTTCCATGCTGGATGAGACAATCTTTGCCACGGTATTTCAACAAAGCCCGATTCGGCGTGCGAAACACCAGGGACTTCTCCGTAACGTGGCCATCGCGCAACGCAATCTGAAACCGTCGTCAGCCTCTGTGGCTCCTCACTCACAATGATTGTCGATGCATCCTAGCCTGACGGAGTTGCGCAACGGCCTCAGCCTCAACAAGCTCGCCGCCCGCGCTCCTCTCATTCCAGTCCACTGAACCCCCAATGCGCTCGTTCGTGTAAGACCGTCGTTCTTCCGACTGAGCTCGCCATGTACTTTCATCCATTGACGAACCAGGTTCATTGGGCTAGAATCCTGCCCGGTTCATCGGATTAATGCACTGCAATTCACCTGAATTGAGTAGATGCACGTCAGTACTGACGAAAAATAGGAGGGGGAGCCAGTAGGCTGTTCTCGTTAGTGGTGTATCTTCTCCTCAACATTAATTAAGGGAGGCAATCATGCAGAGGTTTCGTGTGCTCACATTTACTCTTGGACTTGCCCTCACGTTGGGAACCGGCGGCTGTAACACCATGCATGAGTCCGCAGGTGTGAAGCCTGAGTTGGCTGGCGGGAAGAAAGTCCTCGGTGGGAAGGTCCATGATGTCACGTTCACGGCGACCGAATCGGAAATCGTCATCGGCGGTAGCGGCGAGAAGTACAAGGCCTGGACCTTTAACGGTCAAATGCCCGGCCCGGTCGTCCGAGTCACCGAGGGCGATACCGTCAACTTCACCCTCATCAACCCTACCACGAACGCCCTTGGCCATTCGATGGACTTTCACGCGGCCGAGCTCGACTTCTTAAAGAACTACCGTGAAATCAAGCCAGGCGAGACGATCAAGTATACCTTCGTGGCCAAGAAGCCCGGCGTGTTCTTCTATCACTGTGGCGCACCGCCGATGATCCAGCACGTGGCCCGTGGGATGTTTGGTGCGATCATCGTCGATCCGAAGGATGCGAATGCCTGGCCCAAAGCCGATCGTGAATTCGTCCTGGTGCAGTCCGAGTTTTGGAAGAACCCGGACAACGTGCAGGCGATGTTCGATCGGAAGTTCGACAATACGATCTTCAACGGCGGCATCTTCAAGTACCATCCCTTCTTCCCGGGAGCAGAGCCGCTGGAAGTCAAGGTCGGCGAGCGGGTGCGAATCTATTTTGTGAATGCCGGCCCGAATGAGTTCTCTTCTCTCCATCCAATCGCCGAAATCTGGGACAATGTCTACGAAAGTGGCAATCCGGCCAACAAATTCACGGGGGTCCAGACCTATGTGGTGGGGCCAGGCAGCGCAGCCACATTCGATCTGATCGTTGATGAACCGGGAGCCTATCCGGTCGTGACCCACTCCTTAACGAGTGCCTTGCGTGGTGCGATTGCGGTGGTGATCGCTAACAAGGAACCCAAGAAGTATGATAACTTGATGCCACTCACCCCCTGGAACCCGTAATTACGCAGCGGGCAAAGACGTCATGCAGTTAGTTCATTCTTAAAAAAGGAGTAGACGAGATGACATTCAGCAAGAAGATCGTTTGTACGGCAGTCGCAATCGCGGCAGCCTGGACCTTAAGCAGTGCCCCATCATTTGCCGCAGACCGGTCGCTCTATGAGCGACTGGGCGGGCAAGGCGCTATCCAAGCCGTCGTCACCAAATTCATCGCCAACGTGGGCGCGGACAAGCGCATTAATGGCTTTTTCGCCACCACCGATCTCAAGAAGCTCAATAAGCTCTTGGTCGAACAGGTGTGTGCGGCGAGCGGCGGCCCCTGCACCTACACCGGTCGAGACATGAAGACAACCCACAAGGGTATGAAGGTCACCACAGCCGCGTTCAACGCGCTCGTAGAGGACCTGGTCAAAGCACTGGATACCTTCAACGTCCCAGAGAAAGAGAAAGGTGAGTTGCTCGCCGTCCTCGGGCCGATGAAGAGCGATATTGTCGAAGTTCCCTGACGACTCGCAGTGGTGAGCACTGCGGTAGTCTCATGTTAGTTTCTCGTCAGCCAGGACTAATAGGTCCTGGCTGACGAGGTCCTCATGCTGGTAGTCCTGCCTCCGCTACTGTTTCAAATCTGACCACTTTCTACGCAACGTGGGCACTGCCACTTAGGACAATATGCATGTTATCATTATTCCATTATTGCGCCTCCGAACGCGCGGCGCTACTAGCCATCTGACTGTACCATCAGAGGTAATCACCAAGGAGGACCCATGAGAGGGAAGCGTTTGATCATGACAGTGTGCAGCATAGTCGCCGTTGCCTTGTGGAGTACGGCAGGATGGGCCGCTCCAGAGGCCGACCCATTGAAGCCGCGTGTCCCGGACGCTGAACGTGGTGACGCCCGCAAGATGAAGAGTCCAATAACCGTCACACCTGATGTCCTCGCCAAGGGCAAGGAACTCTATGAAGGCAAGGGCACCTGCGCAAACTGTCACGGCCAGACCGGAGCAGGCGACGGGGCCGGTGGAATGTTGTTGTCGCCGGGCCCTCGAAACCTCACGAACTGCAAGTTTCACAAGAAACGGAACGACGGGGAACTCTTCTGGGTCGTCAAGAACGGGAGTCCCGGCACCGGTATGCCGGCCCTTGTGAATGGAAATGTGCTCACGGAGGAAGAAGCCTGGACGATCATCGCCTACGAACGAACGTTCTGTACGGACAAGGAATAACGACTACGCAAGCCCGCCGTACGAGACGGCGGTGGGTTTTTCGTTGATGCTCTCAACTTCGGGCGTCGATCTTTTGGATACAGATCGACGCCCGACCCGTCGTTGGCAAACACCCTGCCCCCACACGATCCCTGGGAAGGCCCCTACGTCGGCCTCCATGGACTCAGGAACCACTCAGCGCGAGCCAGTTTTCTACTGCTACGTTCACCCCTTTCCTTCATCACACAAAGAGGTGTAGGCTAGTGATGGTTCATGGTTCGGTTGGAGGCTACAACAAGGAGCACTCCGATGAACCTTAAGACGTTTCTTCTTATTTCCAAAGACTTAGACCTCAAACGGCTCCTCCAAGCGGCTTCACCTCAAGCCAGTATTCATACGGCGAACACGATATCAGAGGGACTCTCCCTCTGGTCCGAGATTTCCCCCACTGTGATCGTTGCCGAAGGGAATGCCCATACTCTGACTCCCATTCTTGAATATGCCCGTCGGGCACCCGACTCCCCGCCTCTCCTTGTGATCGGAGACCGCCATTCCCTTAAAGATGCTGTCGAAATCATGCGCGCCGGTGCCGCGGATTACCTGGCCAAACCGATTCTTCTTGAGGATCTGTTGCCCGCCATCACCCGAACGCTCCGCCAGCCTGGTCCGATTCCGTCCTCCTCGCTGTCTGATCCATTCGCGTCCATCATCAGCATCTCGCCGCAAATGAATCTGATGAAGCAACTAGCCAAAGAAGTAGCCTTGACCGATTCAACCGTCCTCGTCACCGGGGAGAGCGGAACCGGGAAGGAACTGTTCGCGGAAGCCATCCACCACTACAGCCCCAGAGCCAATGGTCCCCTGGTCGTGCTGAATTGCGCCGGCATTCCGGAGAATCTTCTCGAGGCAGAACTCTTCGGCTATGAATCAGGCGCCTTTACCGATGCCAAGAGAGCGAAGCCAGGCCGATTTCAACTGGCCGAGGGAGGCACGCTTTTTCTTGACGAGATCGGGGAAATGAGTCCCACGGCTCAGGCCAAGCTCCTGCGTGTACTGGAAAACCACACTATCGATCCCCTGGGAGACACACGCAGCCACAAGGTCAACATTCGCATCCTCGCCGCCACGAATGAGGATCTCCTCGCCCATATCAAAGCCGGCCGTTTCCGCCTCGATCTGTACTATCGGCTGAATGTGTACCAGTTGCGCATTCCATCCTTGCGTGAACGGCTCGAAGATATCGAGCCGATTCTCTTGATTTTTTTGGAGCGGGCCAAACAGGAACGCGGGTGCCGCATTAGGGGTATCGCCCCGGCAGCGCTTGCGGTCCTTCATAATCACGACTGGCCGGGAAATGTACGCGAGCTCCACAACGTCGTTGAATGGCTGACCATCACATGCAAAGCAGAGATTATTCAGCCAGCCCATTTGCCGGCATCCGTGAGAACCGCTCCCCCGACCAATGGTTTGAGTCAGGGCTTCAAGCCGTCGTTGCTCGCCTTTGGGCTGTCGTTTCAGGACATGGAAAAGCAGATGCTAGAAGAGGCTTTGCGAAAATCTTCGGGCAATGTTTCGGAAGCGAGTCGACTCCTTAAAATGACCAGGAACACGCTGCGCTACCGTATGGCCAAATATCACCTCCAGTAAGAATTAAGCGCTGGTGATACAGTAAGCACAGACATTGCTTCTAACCTTGAGGGCGAACCATGGATCTTGTTCGATTTGCCGTCGTCGGTCTTATCATTCTGCAATGCGCTTGCGCCATGAACCCGCCGTTGTCTGCGCCGCCAGGCAGCCATGCCACCGCCGCCCGACACAATGCTGAGGGCATTGTTCACTATAAGATGAGTCATTGGTCGATCGCGAAAGATCATTTCGCGTCCGCGGTCGAGGCTGATCCGAATCTCGCCGAGGCCCACTTCAATCTTGGTCTCGCACTCGATAAACTGAATCTTCAGTCAGAAGCCACGACCCATTTCAAAAACGCAGCCGACCTGGCACCAGCCAACAGCGCAATTGTCCAGTCAGGCGCCTATCGAAGCCGCACTGCTCCCCCTTCGCCATCCAGCTACGGCACAAGTGGCTATGGGGGAATGGGAGGATACTAGAACCTATCTTAAAATCGTTGACAGAGTGAACGCACGTCCGTATACGTGCTGCTATGTTGCGGTTGCGAGACGATCAATGGGAGCGGATACGGAATCATTTTCCTGAAGAACACATTCCGGACACTCGTCCTGGCCGTAAACCGGTCCCGCCCCGTGCCGTCCTGGAGGCTGTGCTTTGGATTCTGAACACCGGGGCGCCATGGCACCTGTTGCCGCAATGTTATCCCAACTACAAAATGGTCCATCGCCGGTTTCAACAGTGGTGTCAACGTGAGGGCCTGCCTGAGATCCTCACCGAGTTGGCCAATATGCTGCGCGACGAAGGGACCATTGATGAACGGGAGAGCTTCATCGACGCCACCTTTGCGGCCGCCAAGGGCGGCGGCGAGGCCGTGGAGCTTACGAAACGTGGCAAGGGCGTGAAAATCCTGGCGATTGTGGATCGCCACGGGCTGCCGCTCTCTGTCAGTACGCATGCGGCGAATCATCATGAAGTCACGTTGGTGCAACTCAGTTTCGACTTCTACATGCTGGAGGCCAAGCCGGAGCCTCTCCTTGGCGATCGGGCCTATGACAGCGATGGGCTCGATGACGACCTCAAGCAAGACGGCGTCAACATGATCGCACCACCTCGCTCCACCCGCAAACTCAAGACTCAGGATGGCCGTCACTTGCGCCGCTAGGAGCGCCGCTGGCTCGTCGAACGTTTCTTCGCCTGGCTGCAATGGAAGCGGCGGGTACTCATTCGGGGGGGAGTACTATGCCACCAACTTCCTGGGATTTGTGCAGCTCGCCTGCATCACGATGCTCCTCAAACAATTTTTGAGATAGGTTCTAGTGTCTGGCTAGATTACTAGCAGCTACCATCAGGAAGAAGCATGGAGACCGACTTAGCCAAGATTTCTTGAGAGTGCTCCGATATCGCTTATTGAAGGATCCGACTCAACCTGATATTGCCATGATAAACGGATCAGGATCGACGAATTACAGCCGGGCATGCGGATCAAAAAGCTCGATCGGTCCCTGTCCCAGGCATTCTTCTCGGGGGACGATTCCACCGTGGTGCTTCTGAATGTGGGTTTCACAAAAATAGTAAGCCCGTTGGTAATGCTGGGGCCGTACCAAACTTAACCTCTGCCTATGTGGCGTTACAACTTCTTCCGCACATCCTTCCAGTCCTTCGCCACCTTGGCCTTTCGCGGAACATCACCCTTTGTTGGTTTGGGCACGATGATCGCTTCGAGGCGTCGTTGAAGAAACACTTCGGCAAAACTCTTAGACCGGCCAATTCCGATCTTGATAGTCTTCCAGCCCGCGGCATGCAGGTCGTCGATCTTTATTCCTAAGGCTTGGAAATCCAGCGGCGTCATCACGTAGCCCGTCGGAAACTTATATCTCTTGAGCCATTCTCTTGCTTCCGCACTCCTCTGAAACCCGTCAACTCCTACCGGCGAAGACACCACGTAGATGACACGGTAATAGAACTGGGTGAGCTTCCCAAGCTCATCTACTGCCTCAGCCATAGGCTTCCGTTCCGATTCAAGCGCGATTCCGATGGGAGGGACTCGACTCGGTATTGGTTCCTCAAGCAGTGACAACAGCTCGATCACGAGGATAGGCTGCCGCCTTTCCCATACCGCCAGGTTGGCTTGGCCTTCTGCCTGGTCGACTCGTGGGCTGTTGCCAACGCGGACTCGGACTGGTGCGAGACCTTGGGCCTTTGGGGTGTAGGTGAAGAACGCCCTGCCATCACCGCCGGTCAAAGCCGTGGCGACAACCTTCCCATCCACCAGGAGTTCAAGTGGTTCCCCCCCGAGTGCGGCAATGAGCATGAGACGTTTCGAGACGAGTTTCGCCTCTACGGTAGCCTGGTGGCCAGGAGCCGTCAGCGCGTCTCTGACGAGGATCGAGGCGGAACTTTTCTCGGCAGCGAACAGCACGCTTGGTGAGGTAACAAGAAGAAGGAAGAGTAAGACACAGGCTCTGCGGGTTTGGCTCATTATCTGCCGCATAGCCTTACTGGACAAGAAAATGACGGATCACGAACCCGTGTGGAAACGTCAGGCCTTTAGCGCTTTGAGCACTTCGTCCGCGTGGCCGTCGACACTCACCTTCCGAAAAATCGCCTTCAGCTTCCCTTCCGGACTGATGACGAACGTGCTGCGCTCGATCCCCCAATATTTTTTACCGTACATGTTCTTCTCTTTGTACACACCGTAGGCTTTGGAGATCGCCGCATCTTCATCGCTAAGCAGCGGGAACGGCAGTCCGAATTTCTTGATGAACTTCTGGTGTGATTCTTTTCCATCCAAACTCACCCCAACGATGGCGCCTCCCGCCCGGAGAATCTGTGACTCCACATCCCGAAAATCACAAGACTCTTTCGTACAGCCAGGGGTATCGTCCTTCGGATAAAAGTACAACACGATTTGTTTGCCCTTGAAGCTCTTCAAATTCACGGTTTTTCCATGCTGGTCCGGGATTGAAAGTTCCGGTGCCTGATCCCCGACTGCGAGTTCTTTGCTCATAGATTCATCCTTTTCAATACCTCGGCATCCCGCCGAAGTTCGGCCGAGTGGTCCCATAGGGACGCGCTTTGGTGCGGTTCTTGTTCTCAGGGTTCCCGTATGGCGAGAGCGCCGGTGAATCCCAGATGGTCTTGTCTCCAGGAGACAAGTTGGCAGCTTCCAAAAAATGTTGCCGGGCGACTTCTGAATCGCCAAGCGCGTTTAACGCCAATGCATAGTTGTAATGGGCCGGCCCGGATTGTGGAACCTCAGCAACGGCTTGCTCGAAATATCGTTTGGCCTCTTCATACTGCTGCGCCTGATACGCTTGCGTTCCTTGTTCGGTCAGCGCCGTAGCCTGAGATTTCACCTCGCCGTCAAGGGCAAGCGGTACGAGCGGTTTGCGCTTCTGCGAGCACGCCGTCATGCCAACCAGGACCAGCATGATACCCACGATTGCCAATGGGTATAGGGTCTTTTTCATGACCACAGGACCTCAGCCTTCAGATCTTCGTCTGTTTGCGTGTCTCTTCCTCGAACGTCTTTCGGTACAAGATATCCCACTCCGCGCTTCCTTCAACAATGCCCCGAGAGTACGACGCCAGCTTAGCTTTCACTGTTCGATCAATCTCCTGTTCCTGCTTCAACTCAGCGGTCACCACCTGCTTAATCGCTTTCAATACCCGCTCATCATTGCCGGTAACTTTCGCGCCGGTATATTTCTTGACGGTCGTGAGGATTACATGGGCCAGATG
>JBKKBQ010000146.1:0-6275 GCA_046714015.1 Nitrospira sp. | reverse complement strand
GATGAAGAGTTACAAGCCGGAGAAGTTGTTTGACACAACAGGAGGATTCAAGCCCAAACTCGCCGAACTGGCGCCCAAGGGTGATCGGCGCATGAGCGCAAATCCTCACGCAAACGGTGGGCTGCTGTTGAAAGACTTACGACTGCCGGATTTTCGTCGATACGCCGTTGCGGTGAAACAGCCTGGTGCGGTCGAAGCCGGGGCGACCCGCATCATGGGAGCGTTTCTGCGGGACACGATGAAGATCAATATGGAGCACCGGAACTTCCGCCTCTTCAGTCCAGATGAGAACAATTCCAACCGGTGGCAAGATGTCTTGGACGTCACCAACCGTGCCTGGATGGCAGAACGCCAGCCCTACGATGATCACCTGGCACCGGACGGTCGGGTCATGGAGATGCTCAGTGAGCACCAGTGCCAGGGGTGGCTCGAAGGCTATCTGCTGACGGGCCGACATGGCTTCTTTTCCTGTTACGAAGCGTTCATCCACATCATCGATTCCATGTTCAACCAACATGCCAAGTGGCTCAAGGTCTGCAACCATATCCCGTGGCGACGACCGATTGCCTCGCTGAATTATTTGTTGTCCTCCCATGTCTGGCGGCAGGATCACAATGGTTTCAGCCATCAAGATCCTGGGTTTATCGACCACGTGGTCAACAAGAAAGCCGAGGTGATCCGAGTCTATCTGCCACCCGATGCCAATACGTTGTTGTCTGTCACCGACCATTGTCTGCGCAGTCGCAACCATGTGAACGTCATCGTGGCCGGCAAGCAGTCGGCGCCGCAATGGCTCGACATGGATGCTGCGGTGAAGCATTGCACAGCCGGCATCGGCATTTGGGAATGGGCGAGTAACGATCGGAATAGTGAACCTGACGTAGTCATGGCCTGTTGCGGCGATGTCCCCACGCTGGAAACGCTGGCGGCCGTCTCTTTGCTGCGGCGGTACTTGCCGGATGTGAAAGTGCGAGTGGTCAACGTGGTGGATCTCATGAAGCTGCAACCATCCGCTGAACATCCTAACGGATTATCCGACAAGGACTTCGATGCCTTGTTCACGACAGACAAGCCGGTCATCTTCGCGTTCCACGGCTACCCGTGGCTGATCCACCGGCTCACCTACCGACGGACGAATCACAAGAACCTGCACGTGCGCGGGTACAAAGAAGAAGGGACCACGTCGACCCCGTTCGATATGGTGGTGATGAACGATCTCGACCGGTTTCATCTGGTCGCTGATGTCATAGACCGGATCCCACTACGCGGCTCGCGAGCCGACTATGCCAAGCAGGCCCTTCGTGACAAACGCATCGAGCACAAGCTGTACATCGCTGAACATGGTCAGGACATGCCGGAGATCAGCCAGTGGAAATGGAGTGGGAGTAAGACGGCGAGGCGAGGGGTGGGTACGTAACAGGATGCTGAAAAAATCCGCCCGCGGGGTGCTCGCGGGACACTGCCGCCTCACGATCTCGGCGGCGTGAACCTCAACGGCTCACCGTACCACCAGGCAAGAGCTGCCAGCGCAGCTCAGGGCGGTGGATTCTCAGCATTGACGTGCTCATTCATTTTGAGAATTCATTTAAGTGCCACTTTAAGGTACTCATTGGTGCTGCCTTCTCCATCGAGCCCCGGAAGCATCGCTCGCACGGGCTGCAAAGAACTTGGCAGCCACGGTCGTTCGCTCCGCAGCCACCGCAACCAGAGAGGCGACAGTCACCGCTACAGTGGCTCACTCTCTGTCCCGCTCTGAAAACATATGAATTTCCCACCAGAAGTATGCTATCGAAGGAGGCTGTGAACAGCGTCCAATGTGCATCATCCAAGAACGTCACTGGGGAGGAGAGGAATGGGCCGGAGCGTGCCGTATGGTCGATGGATTGTCGGGATATGTTCTCTTATATTTCTGCTGGCAGGACCAGCCTATGCGGATGATTCAGATAGCAAGAAGCCGGATGATCCGAAGCCGAAGGAGCTGCTCGATTGTCGGTATGGGCAAACCTATGAGAAAACCGATGGTGAAACCGTCGGAGAAGCCTTTCCTTCCGACGACGTCTTCCGTCCCCTGTTGGCGGACCCCAAGCAGCCGCAGTTCTTTGCGACCTGGCGAGCGACCCGATCGCGCACCGACCGCACAACCTCCAACATCGGGTCCGTGGCGATTGGAGAAAACTTCGGCTTTTATACGAGGCGGGACGGATGCAATGGATGGCAGATAAGCCTGCTTACCGGCATATTTGCTCAATTCGACTTGGATGAAAAGAATGCCCAACTGATCAACACGGACTTCAATGTCGGCATCCCGATTACATGGCGCTCTGGAAATTGGTCCGCACGATTGCGCTTTTATCATCAAAGCAGCCACATCGGCGACGAATTTTTGGGGGCGAACCCGGGGTTCAAGTCGATCACGTTTATCCTTGAGGAAGTGGACGCGATTCTTTCCTATGAATACCGATGGCTGCGCCTCTATGGAGGAGGCGGGTATCTCGTGCATCGCGAACCGACCACATTCGACCGCGGGAAGATCCAGTGGGGATTCGAAGCACGGGCTCCGTCGATGCGTACGCGGATCCTGGCGCCGTTCCTCGACCGGCTGCTCGTGACGCCTGTGCTGTCGGCGGATTTCAAGTCGATACAGGCACACGAGTGGATTATCGACACCAATGTGCTCGGCGGATTCGAATGGTCTCGGATGGGCTCCTTCCGTCGTTTTCGAATCATGGCGACCTATTTCCACGGTTATAATCCCTATGGGCTGTTTGTGATCAACCAGAAGATCGAATCGATAGGCCTCGGGGCCTATTTCATGTTTTAGCGGCTTTATAGTTGGGACCCTCGTATTCTTGAAAAGGAGCGCGAACGATGAATAAAACAACCTCCTTTTCCATTTGGTACGTGCTCCTCGCCATCATGGCCGTGGTGATCGTGCACGACTTCATTCATGCCCTGAACAAGGTCGAGGAACTCCCTTATAGTCAGTTTAAAAGCTTGGTCGCGGCCGGGAAGGTGGCGGAAGTTTCGGTGACCACCCACGTGCTGACGGGCAAGTTGAAGCCCGATGGTGAATCCAAAGAACAAAAACCATTTGCCACCGTGCGTGTCGAGGATCCGGACCTGGTCCGCGAACTCAACCAACATGGTGTCACGTTTACCGGGGTCATTGAATCCACCTTTTGGCGCGATCTCCTGTCCTGGGTGATCCCGGTTGCGCTCTTCGCCGGCATCTGGTTCTTCATCTTTCGCCGGTTTGGCCAAGCGCAGGGCGGCTTCATGCAGGTTGGGCAATCCAAAGCGAAGATCTACATGGAGAAGGACATCAAGGTGACGTTCGCGGATGTTGCTGGGGTGGACGAGGCCAAAGAAGAACTGCGTGAGGTGATCGAGTTCCTCAAGACGCCGGAGAAGTTCACTAAGCTCGGCGGCAAGATTCCCAAGGGAATCCTCCTAGTCGGTCCACCGGGGACCGGCAAGACGTTGCTGGCTCGTGCGGTGGCCGGTGAGGCCGGGGTGACGTTTTTCAGCATCAGCGGATCTGAATTTGTGGAAATGTTCGTCGGAGTCGGGGCCGCCCGGGTCCGTGATCTCTTCGATCAGGCCAAGCTGAAAGCCCCCTGCATTATTTTCATCGATGAGTTGGATGCGCTCGGGAAAGCCCGTGGCGCGGGGCCCATGGGGCATGAGGAGCGGGAGCAAACGCTCAATCAGTTGCTGGTCGAGATGGACGGCTTCGATCCGCGCATCGGCGTCATTCTCATGGCGGCGACCAATCGCCCCGAGATTCTTGATCCGGCGTTGCTGCGAGCCGGCCGGTTCGATCGTCATGTGGTGGTGGACCGTCCGGACAAGATCGGTCGGCTCGCCATTCTTCGTGTGCATGCCAAACAGGTGACACTGGGCCCCGATGCCGATCTCGAAAACATCGCCGCGATGACTCCCGGGTTCTCCGGAGCCGATTTGGCCAATATCATCAACGAGGCGGCGTTGCTGGCCGTGCGCCGCGGCAAGGATCAGGTCGGTCTTTCCGAATTACAGGAGGCGGTCGAGCGAGTCATTGCCGGTTTGGAGAAGAAGAATCGCGTTCTGAATAAGATGGAGAAGGAGCGGGTGGCCTACCACGAGACGGGCCACGCCCTCGTTGCCATATCGCTGCCGGGGATGGATCAGGTGCAGAAAATCTCGATCATACCGCGCGGCGTGGCGGCGCTCGGTTACACGTTGCAGCTTCCGACGGAAGACCGCTTTCTAATGACGAAATCAGAATTGGAGAATAAAGTGGCTGTGTTGCTGGGCGGGAGGATCGCCGAAGAAACGATCTTCGGGGAAGCCTCCACTGGGGCACAGAACGATCTCGTCAAGGCGACGGACATCGCGAAAAGTATGGTGAAAGCTTATGGAATGAGCGTGAAACTCGGCACCATCACGTTGGAACGCGAACGACAGCCTCAATTCCTGCAACTTCCGGTTGCCTCGGAAAAAGGCGATTATTCCGAAGAGACCGCTCGTGAGATCGATTGCGAAGTGCGGCGGATCATCGACGAGCAGTACGGACGGGTGAAGCGATTGTTGGAGGAGAAAACAGCGGCCCTGCAACAGGGAGCCAAACTGTTGTTGGAACGAGAGGTGATCACAGGGGCGGAGCTGAAGACTATCATGGAGCAGACGTAAGCTGAGGAGGGGGCCTTCTTGTGGTCGCCGGCGACGGTCGTCATGGGGTAGTGTGTTGGGTGCATGACGAGTCGAGGCGACCGATGGAGTCAAGCCGGTGGAACAACAGGCAACCATCTCCATCGAGGATAATGTGATTCATTGCCGGGGGGCCTGGACCCTTCAGAATTTGTCCCATCTGGAGCGGCGAGGCCAAGCGCTTCGATGGCCGGAGGCCCCCACCGTTCTCTACGACGCCGGCGAAGTGACCGCCATGGATACGGGCGGTGCGCTGGTGCTGCAGCGCTGCATCGAGGGCTTGCGGCGCAAGGGTCAACAGACGTCTCTCCAAGGGCTGAAACCTGAATTCGCGGAATTGCTCCGGAGGGTCGAAGCGCAGTGGCCTCGACCCGAGCGAGGCGCCGCCCCCCAGGGACCGAGATGGGTGGAAAGTCTCACGCGTGTCGTCCAGTCTCGGCAAGCGTCTACCGTTCGCGCGCTTGCCTTTGTCGGAGAAAGCACCATCGCGTTCGGCCGATCGCTGATACGGCCACGTTCCATTCGATGGAGGGCGCTCTTGCGGATCGTGGAATTAGATGGTGTCCGGGCCTTGCCGATCACCGGCCTGCTGACGTTTCTGGTCGGAGTCGTGATTGCCTATCAGGGCGCAGAACAACTCCGTAAGTTCGGCACGAACATTTTTATCGTGGATCTGGTCGGCATTTCGCTCTTGCGCGAAATTGCGCCGCTGATCGTGGCGATCCTCATCGCCGGACGGTCGGGATCGGCCTATGCGGCCGAGATCGGCACGATGAAGGTCACGGAAGAATTGGACGCGGTGCGGACATTGGGTATTTCTCCCATGAACTTGCTGGTGCTGCCGCGAGCGCTGGGCTTGGTCATCGCCCTCCCTCTCTTGACGGTGTACGCGGATGTCGTGGGAGTATTCGGCGGCATGCTGATCGCCCTGGGAGAGCTGAATGTCAGTTTCGTCGAGTTTATCGCTCGATTTGAGGAAGCGGTTTCGGTGCGACATTTTCTGATCGGGTTGGGCAAAGCACCGTTCTTTGCAGCGATCATTGCCTTGGTGGGCTGTTATCAAGGGTTTCAGATCAGAGGCGGCGTAGATGACGTCGGTCGACACACCACCATCAGTGTCGTGCAGGGAATTTTTCTCGTGATTGTGTTCGATGCGGTCTGCAGTATCCTGCTCAATTGGTGGGATTTGTGATGCGCGAGACGGACTGAACCGGCGTGAGCCCCGTGGCGAGCGGATTTGGTCACCCCTTTTGCGCCTGCCGCGCGGTTCTCGCCCTTCTCGACGGCGCGGGAGTATAGAGAACATGAGGACCAGCAGATTGAGTGGCAGCGAGTCACGGGCGAGCTCCGGCCATATCAGCACCCCGGTGATAGACGTGAGCCACGTCGCGACCAAGTTTGGACAGGCTGTCGTGCATGAGGACGTCAGCCTCTCCATCCAACGGGGCGAAATTTTCGCGATTGCCGGTGGCAACGGATGCGGCAAGACGACGTTGTTGCGCGAGATCATCGGCCTGATCACTCCCTCGGCCGGAACGATTCGCATCTTTGGCGTAGACAGTCGGCAGCTGGAAGAAGGCGACGGC
>JBKKBQ010000145.1:0-3741 GCA_046714015.1 Nitrospira sp. | reverse complement strand
TCTGCGCTCCGGATGGAGTTGATGGACAGGCTATCTATAAGAATCTCCGTGTGCAATATGGCATGACGGCGGCCGGAGGCCAGGATCATTTAAAGGGGAAGATCTTTCGGCTCTCTCACATGGGGTATGCGGATTCGTTTGACGTGATTACCGCATTGGCCGCAACCGAAATGGTCCTGAAAGGACTCGGTCATTCCGTGAAGCTGGGAAGCGGTGTCGGAAAAGCGCAAGAAATATTAATGGCAAAGTAATCACGGCGAGGATGGATATGGCCGCAGAGAGAATGAAGATTCTGATCAGTGACAGCCTCTCGAAACAGGGCGTTGAGGCGCTTGAGAAGGCGGGGTTCACCGTGGTGGTGAAATCCAAAATGCCGAAGGACGAACTGTTCAAAGAGATCAAGGACGCCGACGGGCTCATCGTGCGATCCGGCACCAAGGTGACGGCAGAACTGATCGCGGCAGCAGAGAAACTCAAGGTCGTCGGAAGGGCTGGGTCCGGCTTGGACAATGTTGATACCCCTGCCGCGACGCGCCGCGGCATCGTCGTCATGAACACGCCGGGAGGCAATGCTGTCACCACTGCAGAGCACACGATGTCGATGATCTGTGCCATGAGTCGGCGCATTCCCCAAGCCACCGCGTCGGTGAAGGCCGGCAAGTGGGAAAAGGACAAATTCATGGGCGTCGAGCTCTATAACAAGGTGCTCGGCATCATCGGCGTCGGACAGATCGGCAGTCACCTGACCAAGATGGCGCAGGGTATCGGCATGAGCGTTGTCGCGTTTGACCCATATCTGGCGCCCGAGCGGGCCGAGCGCATGGGTGTGACGATGCTGCAGCTTGAGGAACTATTCCGACGGGCAGACGTTATTTCGGTCCATACGCCGCTTACGCCGGAGACACGCGAGATCATCAACGCGCAGGCCATCGCCAAGATGAAACCCGGCGTGCTCATCGTGAATTGCGCCCGCGGCGGAATCATCAACGAGCAGGATTTATGCGAAGCCTTGAAAACTAAGCGCGTCGCCGCCGCTGCCTTCGACGTGTTTGAAGAAGAGCCGGTCAAGGCGGACAATCCGCTTCTCGCCTTGGATAACTTCATTTGCACTCCGCATATCGGAGCCCAGACGACGGAGGCCCAGGAAAACGTCGCGATTGGAATCGCGGAACAGATTGTCGACTACTTTACCAAGGGAGTCGCCAAGGGGGCCGTTAATATTCCATCGGTTGCTCCCGAATTGTTGCCTCGTTTGCAGCCTTTTCTGACGCTGGCGGAGAAGCTGGGTGGGCTTCAAACTCAACTCGTTCAAGGGGGACTCGAACGAGTCACGGTGGAATACAGCGGGGAGGTCGCCACGCTCTCAATCGCACCCTTGACCATCGCCGTCTTAAAGGGGCTGCTCTCTCCTATCATGGAACATCCCGTGAACTACGTGAACGCTCCCATTGTGGCGAAAGAGCGGGGCATTGAAGTCAAAGAAATCAAGAGCACGGATGCCGGGGATTTCACGAGCCTGATCCGAGTTCGGATTGAGGCCGGTAAGATCTCACATCAAGTCGCTGGGACGCTATATCACAAGAAAGAAGCCCGCGTCACGGAGATCGACCAATTTAAAGTTGAAGTTGTACCGGAAGGGCATATGTTGTTGATTCACAATGTTGATCGTCCAGGGGTCATCGGTATGGTTGGAAAGGTACTTGGGGATAAGGAAATCAACATCGTGCGGATGCAGTGTGCCCTGGAGAAACGGGGAGGAGACGCCCTGCTGATCATCGGTTCCGATACGGAATTCCCATCTGCGGTCCTGGAGCAGATTCGTTCCAGCTCGAATATTCGGTCCGTCAAGGTCGCCAACCTTTCATAACGATTCTCGCGACCAGGTTATTATGGCCTCTGCTCCTCGGATGCGTAGGACTTCTTCGGGGCAGTTCACGCCTTTGCGCGAGCACTCACTGGTACCGGTCGGGATGACCACCATCCTTCCGGAAGCCGCCCGTCAGGTTCGTCACCTGGAAGCCGAATTGCTGGGCTACTCCAATCGTTTTGGGTACGACGAGATTATCCTTCCGACGTTCGAGTATCTCGATGTGCTGGCGCCAGGCCTCGAGCCAACGCTGTTGGAGAACTCCTATAAGATCGTGGACCGGACGACCGGCCGTATTCTGTTGTTGCGGCCCGACGTCACGGCACAGATTGCCCGCACGGTGGCGATGGGCATGGTGGGCGCACACTTTCCGTTGCGCTTGTCGTATCGGGCGACTGTCTTTCGATATGAACCGGAACATGCCGGCCGAGACCGAGAAATCTTTCAGGTCGGCGCCGAGCTGATCGGGGCTGATGATCCGTCCGCCGATAGTGAAATCATCATCCTGTTGATCGAGTGTCTCCGGCAGGTCGGATTGCGTTCGTTCAAGATTTCACTGGGGCATGTCGGGTTTTTCAAGGAGCTCCTCATCGGTGCGGGACTCTCGCCGGAAGGGCAGAAACGGGCCGAGCAGGCGGCAGCAAGAAAAGACCTGCCGAGGCTGGGGGAGATCCTGTCGCAGGAGCGGGTGACTAAACGGTCGGCTCGCAGGATTTTGGACGTGCTGGAACTATGCGGACATGCCGAAGTGCTCTCGAAAGGGCGCGCGTTGGCGAAGGGAGAGAGGCCGCTGGTACAAGCGCTGGACCGACTGGCGAAGGTGTATCAGTTGCTCTGCGCGAGCGGATTTCAAGAGACTGTCTTGTTGGATCTTGGAGAGTTCAGGGGGTTCGACTACTATGATGGGATCGTCTTTGACGTCTTTACCAACGGTATAGGGGTGGAGTTGGGCGGCGGTGGGCGCTATGATCATCTCATCGGACGATTTGGACGGAACCTTCCGTCGACTGGATTCGCCGTCAGTGTTGATCGGCTCTTCCGTGGGTTGAATTTTTCCGACAGGACGAAGTCTATGGGGCCGGAGGTTTTGGTCGTCGCTCCACGAGGGTTGTCCACGCGACTGGTTTCGGTCGCGCAACAACTTCGCCAGGCGGGGATACGAACGGTTCAACGGGCCGTGGATTCGGGACTGGACTTGATCGATGCCGCGATCAAGGTTGGTCTTGAAGCAGACATCGATACCATTATTGTCGTCGGTGTGGACAGTCTTAAACCCGAGCAGGTCGTGGTGCTCCATCAGGGCGATCGCCGGCGAGTCGCGGGATCAACCGACCGCACTCATGTTCGCAAGAGGACCGTGTCGATCTCAGGTGTCATCGCAAGCCTGCGTGCCGAGATCGAAGGGGCGTTATGAAATCCGTCGGGACGGTGGATCTCTCTCAACCGAAACTCCCGCCGCAGAACTTGGAAGCAGAGCAGTCGGTGCTCGGCGCCATCCTACTCGATAACGCCGCCATGCCGAAGGCGATGGAACTGCTGGTGGAGGAGGACTTCTATCGGACGACGCACAAGAAAGTCTATCAAGCCATGCTTGAGCTGTCTGACACCGGTGAAGTGATCGATCAGATCACGCTGACCGAGCGATTGAAATCTCGCGGTGAACTCGAGGTCATCGGAGGTGCGGCCTTTCTCGCCGAACTCGTCCAGATCGTCCCCAGTTCTGCCAACATTCGGTATCACTGTAAAATCGTCCGAGACAAGGCGGTGGCCCGTCAGTTGATCAGCACTTCCACCGAGGTGCTGACCAGGGGCTATGAGGGCAGCGCATCAATCGATGACCTGCTCGATTTTGCCGAGCGGTCGGTCTTCAGCAT
>JBKKBQ010000144.1:0-17953 GCA_046714015.1 Nitrospira sp. | reverse complement strand
GCCTTCCACGGCCTTGGACTGGACCAGGCTGGCAACGAGCCAAGGTACCGTCGTCTTTCTCATGGGCATGAAGAATCTTCCGACGATCGCTGCAAGGTTAATGGCCGAAGGGCGAGCGGGGTCTACTCCCGTGGCGATCATTCGCTGGGGAACGAGAGTTTCACAGCAGACGGTCGTCGGCACATTGGCTGATATTGCGGAGAAAGCCGAGGCGGCACGGATGGAGCCGCCGACCGTCATTGTCGTGGGAGAGGTCGTTCGGCTCAGGCCGAAACTGAACTGGTTCGAGCAGCGCCCGCTTTTTGGCAAACGGGTGCTCATGACACGAGCGAAAGAACAGGCCGATGAGTTGGCTGCCCGATTGGCCGGCTATGGAGCTGAACCGGTCGAGGCTCCGACGATCAAAATCGTTCCTCCGCCAGACTGGGCGCCTGTCGATCATGCGATCTCCGCGATCGGGACGTACAACTGGATTATTTTTACCAGCGTCAACGGCGTGAGCCGTTTCATGACCAGGCTCTCGGCTCGTGGGCTCGACTCACGCTGCCTGGCCGGACGGCAGCTGTGCTGCATTGGTCCCCGCACAGCTCAGGAATTGGAAAAGTTTGGTGTTCGGGCGGATGTGGTGCCGACGGAGTATCAGGCGGAAGGTGTGTTAGCCATACTGAATCGGCAGGAATTAAAAAAAACCCGCATCCTGATCCCTCGGGCGGAAGTGGCCAGAGAGCTCTTGCCGGACGAACTTCGTGCCGCCGGGGCGCATGTCGATGTCATCCCCGTGTACCGAACGCTCACACCAGACCAGGATTCCGTGGCGTGGCGGCCGGAGCTCATGGATCATCGAATTCATATTGTGACGTTTACGAGCTCTTCCACGGTCCGCAATTTTGTTGCGATGCTCGGCGGTGCGGAAGCGGTGAAGCCGCTCTTGCAATCCGTCATGATCGCTTGCATCGGACCCATCACGGCCAAGACCGCAGAGGAATATGGTTTGACGGTCTTAATCATGCCGAGTGAGAATACGATTCCCGCATTGGTGGATGCAATCGCCCACCATTATGCAAGCCGTGAGCAGATTGCCACGGGAGTTCTGCAGTAACGAAAGCGCGCAAGATGTACGCAAGAAGTACGATGGTCTTCTACAAGGAGGGAGGATGAGATGGTTCCTGTAAAGTCGTTCATGATTCCCCGAGAAAAATTCGTGACGGTGCCTCGCGATACCGATACACAGACGGCCTCGCGCATCATGCGCGATCGTGGTATCGGTAGTTTGTTTGTGACCAACGACCGTGAGATCATCGGAATCATCACGGACACGGACATGATGCGGCGGGTGGTTGCGGCTGGAGCCGACGCCACGAAGACCACGGTCGAACAAATCATGTCGGCTCCCATCATGACGATCGAGGAGAGCAAGACGCTGCTGGACGCGAACGATCTCATGGCGAAGTCCCATCTTCGGCACTTGGGAGTCACGCGTGAGGGAAAGTTGGTCGGGATCATCTCCGTTCGAGACCTCGTCGTGTTCTTGACGAACCTTCCACGAAAGTAAGGTGGGTCATGGGGTTTCCGATCCAGCGTCTTCGACGTCTCCGACAACATGAGTCGTTGCGTCGGATGGTACGTGAAACGACTCTGTCCCCGGCGGATTTTATCTACCCGCTGTTTGTGGTCGAGGGACAGGATCGCCGTGAAGAGATTGCTTCGATGCCAGGACAGTTTCGGCTCTCCGTCGATCTGCTGGTCAAAGAGGCGGGAGAGATTCAGGCCTTGGGTATCCCGGCCATCATTCTATTCGGCATTCCGGCGCATAAAGACGAGCGTGGCAGCTCAGGGTGGGATCCGAACGGCATTGTGCAGCGGGCGATCAAAGCCGTCAAACAACAGGTGCCGGGATTGCTCGTGATCACGGATGTCTGTATCGACGAGTACACCAGCCACGGACATTGCGGGATCGTCAAGGATGGAAAAGTGCTGAATGATGAGACGCTCGAGTGCCTCACGGTGATGGCACGCACCCATGCCGAAGCAGGAGCCGACATGGTTGCGCCGTCGGACATGATGGATGGTCGTGTCGCGGCGATCAGACACGAATTGGATCGTTCCGGGTTCTCTAATCTGCCGATCCTGGCCTATGCCGCCAAGTTCTCCTCCTGTTTTTATGCCCCGTTTCGCGACGCGGCCTTTTCCAGCCCTCAATTCGGTGACCGACAGTCCTATCAGATGGACCCGGCGAATGCGCGCGAAGCGCTGCGCGAGATTGAACTCGATGTCGAAGAAGGCGCTGATATTGTGATGGTCAAGCCGGCGCTGCCGTATCTGGACATCATCGCGATGGCCCGTGCTCACACACTTCTCCCGCTGGCGGCGTATCAAGTGAGCGGCGAGTACAGTATGATTAAGGCGGCAGCGAGGGCGGGGTGGCTCGATGAATCACGCGCCATGATGGAATCCCTGTTGGCGATCAAACGGGCGGGAGCCGACCTGATCCTGTCGTACTTTGCGAAAGACGCTGTCAAGCTGCTTCATTGATCGACGATGAAACTGACCCGCGGATATTCGGACGAGGTCGTGCGGCCGTATCCGGTGGGGACTATCGGGAACTTCGACGGGCATCATCTCGGTCATCGTGCGCTCCTGAAACAAGTGGTTGAGGCGGCGCGCCGTGCGCAGGGAACGGCGGTCGTCCTGACGTTCGATCCTCACCCGGTAAAAATCCTTGCGCCTCACGGTGATCTTCGATTCTTGACGAGCGGGGAAGAAAAACGTGCCCGTTTCGAACAAACGGGAATCGATGAAGTGGTCTCCCTGGAGTTCACCCAAGCATTTGCTTCCCTCTCTCCGGAGATGTTCGTTGAGCAGGTTCTCTCCAAAGGACTCGGACTCAAAGAAATCTTTGTCGGACAACAGTTTGCCTTTGGGCACAAACGAGCAGGGCAGATCGGCGATTTAATCGCGCTTGGTCGTCAATTCGGGTTCATCGTCCATCCGACTCCTCCCGTGATGATCGATGGAGGAGTGGTCAGCTCGACGAGAATCAGACAGCTCATCATGGCCGGGCAGGTCGATCAAGCGGCTGTCTTGCTGGGTCGATACTATGCGTTGAGCGGAGTTGTCGCTCCGGGCGATGGGAGGGGGCGAACATTAGGATGCCCGACCGCAAACCTTCGATTGCCCCCAGACCGCGTGGCTCCTGCCGACGGAATTTATGCCTCTGTCGTAATCATGGACCAGGAACGACATGATGCGGTCGCCTATATCGGTACCAGACCGACTTTTAATGGTGATGAGCGGGGACTGGAAGTCTCCATCCTGGATGGGATTCATGAGCTGTATGGGCGAACGCTCAGGGTTGAGTTTGTCGGTCGTATCCGGGGCGACGCGCAATTCGATAGCGGAGAAGCTCTGAGCCGACAAATCACGGCCGACGTAGATTCTGCGAGACGTATCCTCCGTCAATATCATGAAACAACCGGAAGGCGATGAGTCCTTTGCAACCGGCCTTAAACAGATCTATCACTACAATGGCCTGGCCTCCGCTGCTGCATCGGGTGGTTCAAACGGTTCGGTCCAGAAGCCTCTTCCAACGAGGACAGCATATCGTGGTCGCAATCTCGGGCGGCCCCGATTCCGTCGCGCTGTTATCGATCCTGCATCATCTCCGGCCAAGTTGGGATCTGACCCTCACAGCCGTTCATTGCAACTATGGACTGCGAGGGGATGAGTCCGAAGGGGACCAACAATTTGTGATGGCCTTTTGCCAAGGGCTCGGAGTTCCTCTCTATGTGCGACGGGTTGGCTTGCACACTAGTGGGCGCAAGGCATCCCTGCAGGCTGAGGCTCGCGACCTCCGCTATCGGGTGATGCAGGAGATTGCCGAGAAGTGTGGGGTGGATCGTATCGCCGTAGGCCATACGGCAGACGATCAGGCAGAGACGGTCTTGCTATGGATGCTCCGTGGTGCGGGACTGACCGGTCTGTCCGGCATGCCGGCGTTCCGCGATAACAAGATCGTTCGGCCTTTGTACGACACCAAGCGGCAAGAAATCCTGACGTATCTTCGCACAGCAAAGTTGTCGTTTCGTGAGGACTCCAGCAATGTCCAGCCACAGTATTTGCGGAACCGAGTAAGGAGAGAGGTCATTCCGATTCTGAATCGACTGGTCCCTTCCAGCGTCGATGCGCTCTGCGAGCTTGCGGATATCTGCAGAGAAGACGATCGTTACTTGGATCAGCAGATTGACGCCTTGTCCGCTGCTGTCGTGAAACGAGGATCTGCCGGAGGCTGGGCGATCGATCGCAGCTTTCTACGGGAGCTTCCGCACGCCCTTCAACGGCGTTGCATCCGAAACCTCTTCCGGCAGAATGATGACCGATTTCGCGCACCCAGTCTCCAAACGATTGACCGCATAATTCGCCTGGCCTCAAAGGGGGCATCCAGTTCGAGTCTCGATGTGAAGGGGGGGCGCGTGGTCGTCGGTGATCGCCAACTACGGTTTGTTCTGCTGCAAGCACGAACGATTTCCCATGCCCAACAACTGCGCGGCAATTCTCAGGAAATTTTATCCGTACCAGGAGAGCTCATATGGTCTGGAACGGGTCATCGACTTCAGGTACAACAGCAGACACGTACCCAGATTTGTACTCCTCTCGGAAAGAATCAGATCCTGGTGGATGCCGATCGGGTGTCTCAGCCGCTGATGGTACGGAACTGGTTGCCGGGAGACCGGTTTCATCCCTCTGGTATGGGTGGACATTCGAAGAAGCTACAGGATTTTTTCACGGATCTGAAAATACCGCTTGCAGCCCGCTCGCTCATTCCTCTCGTGGTGGCTCCCGAGGGAATCCTGTTGGTCGTCGGTTATCGGCAGGATGACCGCTGGGTACCCACTGCCGCAACGAAACGCTGGTTGGTGTTCACCTCCGATAATCTCTCTTTAGGGGAAGGGACTGAGTAAGATGGAACGGATGTTTGGACGCCCGATCGTCACCCAGGAGCAGATGCGGAGCCGTATCCGCGAGCTGGGAAGGCAAATCAGCGCCGACTATGCCGGCAAAGACCTCGTGCTCATTGGAGTATTAAAGGGGGCCTATGCGTTTTTAGCCGATTTGGCACGAGCGATCCGCATTCCGGTGCAGGTGGATTTCATCATCGTGACGAGCTACGGAACACAAGCGAAGACGTCCGGGAAGGTCAAGCTCGTGACCGAGCTGACCGAACCGATCAAGGATAGAGATGTGCTCCTGGTTGAGGACATCGTCGATTCGGGATTGACAGTTCAATATCTCACCAAGGTGTTGGTGAAACAGAAACCGAGTAGCATCAAGGTCTGTACCTTGCTGAGTAAACCGGATCGCCGCGTCGTCAACGTGCCGGTGCAGTATATCGGTTTCAGAATTCCGAACCAGTACGTCGTAGGTTACGGACTCGATTATCAACAAAAGTACCGGAACCTTCCGTACCTCGCTGTCCTCGATCAGCTGAGTCAGCAAGAGGAGTAGAGTTTTCCAACGAGCTGTTGGCAATTTGCGCAAGGCTGTGTTAACATCACTTCGATTTATGAATACGAATACGTTGTTATGAATACGTTGCATCCAACGTTGTCGCGAAGGAGAACTGGATGAATTCCCGGGTCAAGAACTTGCTTTTTTGGGTGGTGGTCGGCTTGTTCATGATTCTACTGTTCAATCTGTTCAGTGTGCCGACTCATGCACCTGAAGAAGAAGTGATATTCAGCGATTTTATGGCCAAGCTCGACAAAGGCGACTTTGAAAAGGTCATCATCAAGGGCAATCACATCAGCGGAGTCCTGAAAGACAAGACTCGTATCCGCACCTATTCAGCCGATTACCCTGACCTCGTCAAAGTCCTTCGCGAAAAAGATGTTCAGATTGAGGTCAAACCACCGGATGAAAGCCCATGGTACATCACGTTCCTCGTCACGTGGGGGCCGTTTATCCTGTTCCTCGGCCTCTGGTTTTTCCTGATGCGTCAGATGCAAATTGGGGGAAACAAAGCGTTGTCCTTTGGGAAAAGTCGAGCACGTATGCTTACGGAAGAGCGAAAAAAGATCACCTTCTCCGACGTGGCTGGTGTCGATGAAGCAAAAGAAGAAGTCCTTGAAATCATTGAATTTCTAAAAGACCCTCGGAAGTTTCAGAAACTCGGCGGACGCATCCCCAAGGGCGTACTTGTTGTTGGTCCTCCAGGAACGGGAAAAACTTTGCTCGCAAAGGCTATTGCCGGAGAAGCCGGCGTGCCCTTCTTCAGCATCAGTGGTTCGGATTTCGTCGAGATGTTTGTCGGTGTCGGCGCCTCGCGGGTGCGTGATTTGTTCGAACAAGGAAAGAAACATGCCCCCTGTATTATTTTTATTGATGAAATTGATGCGGTCGGCCGTTTACGAGGTGCGGGTCTCGGCGGTGGGCATGATGAACGGGAGCAAACGCTCAATCAGTTGCTCGTAGAAATGGACGGCTTTGACACGACCGAGGGAGTCATTTTGGTCGCGGCGACCAATCGCCCCGACGTACTCGACCCGGCCTTGCTGAGACCTGGACGCTTTGATCGGCAGGTAGTGGTGAATCGCCCGGACCTCAAAGGCCGTTCGGAAATCTTGAAGGTCCACACAAAAAAGGTTCCTGTCGCCGCGAATGTGGAGCTGGAAAAGATTGCCCGGGGAACGCCTGGGTTTTCAGGAGCTGATCTGGAAAACCTCGTGAATGAAGCGGCGCTGTGGGCGGCTCGTCAGAACAAGAAGGAAGTCGAAAACATCGACTTTGAGATGGCCAAGGATAAGGTCATGATGGGTGCCGAACGCAAGAGCATGATTCTCACCGAGGAAGAAAAACGGATTACGGCTTATCACGAAGCCGGCCACGCGTTGATGGCGAAGCTTTTACCTGGAACAGACCCCGTTCATAAGGTGACGATCATTCCCAGAGGTCGGGCGCTGGGCGTGACGATGCAGCTGCCGACAGATGATCGGCACAATTATTCTAAAGAATTCCTCTACAATACCTTGGCGATTCTTATGGGGGGGCGTGTTGCTGAAGAGCTGGTGTTCAAACATGTTACGACCGGTGCCGGTAACGATCTTGAACGTGCGACGGATCTTGCCCGCAAGATGGTGTGCGAATGGGGTATGAGCGAGAAGTTGGGGCCTTTGACCTTTGGGCAAAAGGAAGATTCGGTGTTTCTCGGGCGAGACTTTACCACGAAACGAGATGTCAGTGATCAAGTGGCGCTTGAAATCGACCAAGAGATCAAGCGTTTCGTCACGGAAAATTATGAGCGTGCGAAACGCGTGTTGACTGAGCAAATGACGAGTCTGAAGGCTTTGGCGGAGGCGCTGCTTGAAAAAGAAGTGCTCGACGCACCGGAAATTGATCAGATTCTGTTGCAATCCTCCTCTCAAACAGTTCCAGCCTAAACGGCATTTTCCTACGGCTCCCATGTAACATGGGAGCCGTAGTCGTTATACAAAACTCATGGAAGTTATGGTTGGGCTCCGTATGGTGTTGCTCTAAAATAGCAGGACCTTCGGATATCCCATTCGTTGTTGAAAGTTGTTGGAATACGTGAAACAGTTCTCGTTACAGGCCACATCAGTGCAAAATTGGTTTTCAGCCAAAGGGGCTAAGATTCACTGGCATACGCGCCCGCTTGTCATGGGTGTGGTGAATGTTACGGCTGACTCATTTTACGATGGTGGGCGGTATAGCGGACCCGAAGGAGCGCTCCGTCACGCATTGGAACTCATCGCACAAGGGGCCGACATCATCGACATCGGAGGGGAGTCGACTCGGCCTGGTGCAACTCAAGTCAGTGAGCAGGTTGAACTGGCTCACGTCATCCCGGTCGTTGAAGGTCTGGCGAGGCAGGTGACGATTCCGATTTCAGTCGATACCACTAAGTCGCGAGTGGCTCAGCGCGCGTTAGATTCAGGAGCATCAATCATCAACGACGTGAGTGCGTTGCGGCATGATCCACAGATGGCTTCCGTGATTGCCAGGTCTGGCGCCGCCGTCGTCCTGATGCATATGCAGGGAACTCCCCAAACGATGCAACGAGCGCCGTATTATTCAGATGTCGTCGGTGAAGTGTCGCAATTCCTGGAGGAACGCATAGAGACAGCGCTTCAAGCCGGGATTGCGCGAACGAACATCTTGCTTGATCCAGGGTTCGGCTTTGGTAAGCTGTTGCATCATAATCTTGAGCTGCTGAGGCAGCTGCCATCCTTGACGGCGCTGAACTGTCCTCTGCTCGTCGGCCTGTCTCGGAAAGGATTTATCGGGCATATTGTTGAGAAACCCGTTGACCATCGAGAATGGGGAACGGCAGCGGCTGTGGCTCTGGCGATCGATCGCGGCGCTCACATTGTGCGAGTCCATGATGTTGCCATGATGATTGACGTAGTCAAGATGGCTGCGGCGTTGAATCCATACTGGTCATCTTGCGGACAGGAGTATGATGCGTAAATTATTCGGAACCGACGGCGTCCGAGGCGTCGCCAATCTCGATCCTATGACCAGTGAAATGGCGATGCAGCTCGGACGGGCCGCCGCACATATCTTTATGCGACGAGCGGGACGCCATCAGATCGTCATCGGTAAAGACACCCGTATTTCCGGATACATGCTGGAATCTGCTTTGATGGCAGGCATTTGCTCGATGGGGGTGGATGTGCTGTTAGTTGGACCGATGCCGACACCGGCGATCGCGTTTTTGACCAGGAGCCTGCGGGCGGATGCAGGGGTGGTTATTTCGGCGTCGCACAATCCTTACCAAGACAACGGGATCAAATTCTTTTCAAGCGATGGATTCAAGCTCCCGGACGACGTGGAAGCTCGCATCGAAGAACTGATCGTATCGAATGAAATCAGCCACCTTCGACCGACGGCAGACCTCATCGGCAAAGCCTACCGCATCGACGATGCAGAGGGGCGCTATATTGAATTTGCAAAGCGGTCGTTGCCCAAGGACTTGGATTTTCAAGGGATCAAGCTCGTCGTCGATTGCGCTAATGGGGCAGCATACAAAGTGGCTCCGACGGTTCTCAGGGAATTGGGAGCCACGGTTGAAGTCATCGGCAATAAACCGGACGGGATGAATATCAATGCCGGGTGTGGCGCAGTCCATCCTGAACTGCTACAGGAAGGAGTGCTCCGCCACAAAGCTGATCTGGGTATTGCCCTGGACGGAGACGCCGATCGAGCGGTATTTGTCTGCGAGCAGGGCAAGATTATCGATGGCGATCATGTGATGGCGGCCTTGGGCCTGGATCTTCATCAAAATGGGCTGCTCGCCAAGCAGACCTTGGTCGGAACCGTGATGAGCAACTTTGGACTGGAACTGTCGATGTCGAAAGCGGGCGTCAAGTTGATTCGGACGCCGGTCGGTGATCGGTACTTGCTCGAGCGAATGTTGGCCGAAGGCTATAACTTCGGAGGAGAGCAATCAGGACACTTCATATTTCTCGATCATAACACGACCGGAGACGGCCTCATCTCGGCTCTGCAGATGTTGTCATTGGTGAAACGAAGCAAGAAGCCGTTATCCGAGTTGGCCAAAGCGATGACCGCTGTCCCGCAAGTGTTGGTGAACGTGCAGGTCACGAAGAAGCCGCGATTGGAATCCATTCCCGACATTGATTGCGCGATGCGAGAGAGCGAACGCCGCCTGAACGGCTGTGGGCGAGTCCTCATCAGATATTCCGGGACGGAGCCGCTGTTGCGGATCATGGTGGAAGGAGAACAGTCCGCCATGGTCAAGGAAGTGGCTGAGGATCTTGCCAGGGTCGTACGAAAACACATCGGCTGAGTCTTCCCTCTTTTTCGGTACATGAGGGAAGCGCATGCTCCCGTCTCTCACCGCAGTGTTTGTCCTCGGTCTTCTATGTGGGGCACAGCTCTCCTTTTTCCCGCTCTCCGTCATCGTGCTGTTGGCCGGCATTGCCATTGGATTCAGCCTTCTCGAACGAGTCGGTCACATCGACTCACCCTCTGCTCTGCTGCTGTATTGTAGCCTTCTCTCCGGAGTCGTGTATTGGAGTCTCACCGCCCCGACGTCGGAGTCTCCCCAGATGTCACCCCCTCATCATGAGGCTGTTCAAGCCTCGGTCGTCGGTAGGATTATGGCGCCCGTGCAGTACAGTATGGGGCGTCAGACGATCTTGCTTCAGACAGACGGATCGGGTTCGGAATCGAGACATATCCGCCTTGTGTGGCGCGACCCGGGTATCACGCTTCATCACGGCGACCGTGTTTCGTTTCGAGGAAAACTTCACCGTCCGCGAGGATCGTTGAATCCGGGTGGATTCGACTATGCTGTCTATATGGAGCGCCAGGGTATCGACTTTCTGACCACCGTGACCGGTGCTCAGGCAGTGACGCTGTTGGATACAGAGACCCACATCGGATTGTGGGGCGTATGGAATCGGATTGATCATTGGAGGGCCACGATACGTGCGGCAGCCGTCAACACATTGAGCCAACCCACACGAGGGCTGTTTCTCGGCATGATCATCGGTGAACGAGGTTATCTCGAACAAGAGCTCCAAGACTGGTTCATGGTGACCGGAACGGTTCATCTGCTCTCGATCTCCGGTTCACATCTCGGGCTCGTGGCCATCGTAGTCTTTTGGTTGGCGAAAAGACTCGTTCTCGGGCTTCCCCCCATTCTCCTGTTGACCCTCTCACGAACAGTCACTCCATCGAAGATTGCAATTCTACTCGCCTGGCCCGCTGTCACACTGTATGCGTTACTTGCGGGAGCCGAGTTGGCGACCGTGCGTTCGCTCGTGATGATTACGCTGGCGATGATCGCCATGTGGTTAGGGTATGAACGCCATCTGGGTCATGCGATGGCTGTGGCACTCCTGGTGATCCTCTTGCACGATCCTCGTGCCGTCTTTGATATTTCCTTTCAACTCTCCTTTCTATCCGTCCTCGCGATGGTCAGGATGATCGTCATCACGAAATCATGGAACGTCGACGCTGCAGGCGGCGACAGTCAATTGAGATACCGCTTCATGCGCCATACGCTCCTAGCACTGTCGATGAGCGGGGCTGTGACTCTGGCGACGTTGCCCATGGTTGCGTTCTATTTCAATCAGGTTCCGTGGATGGGAATCATCACCAACCTGATAGCTGTTCCGTTTACTGGGATCATCTTAGTTCCGTTGGGACTGCTTACCGCCCTCTGGACGATTATGACGGGGGCCGAGTCGTTGCTCTTCGGCCCCGCGATGGAGCAATTGTTCGGGTCAATGGTTCTTGGATTGCAGTGGTGCGCCGGTTTCCCAGGAGGGGAGTGGCATGTGGCGGCACCATCAATGCCGGCGATCCTCCTCTTTTACTCCGGGTTACTTGTCGCAAGCCTCCGGGCAATACCGTGGCGTGTCCGAATCACGGGCGCCGGTCTGGCGATGCTGTTGATCGGTTGGTGGCTGAGCCCCTCACTGCCGCAAGCAGACGGCGATCGTTGGCGTGTCACATTTCTTGATGTCGGCCAAGGAGATAGTGCTGTGGTGGAGTTGCCGGATGGTCAAACTATTCTGATCGACGGCGGATCTCGATATGAGCGATTTGACATGGGGAAAAATGTGGTCGCGCCGTTTCTGTGGAGCAGGAGGATCCACCATATTACCCATGTCATCGGGACACACCAGCAACTGGATCATGTCGGCGGGTTGATTTGGGTACTTCGGCATCTGTCGGTCGGGCAGTACTGGAGTGGGGGGATAGAACGCTCTGAGAAATTCGTTGAGGATCTCAGAGCCAGCCTTCGTGATCAGCATATCGCTCAACGTACCGCTGTGCGTGGCCAAGACCTGTTACAGTCCGGACAGTGCCGATTCAGCATTCTCAATCCGCCGGAAGCATCCGTGGTCCGTGAGTCGACTCAGTCTCATACCGGGACAGTATTGAACAATCTGTCCATCGTCTCGCGATTGCAATGTGGAGCCAATTCCATCCTTTTTGCAGCTGATATTGAAACTGCTGGATTGAGACGATTGAACGAGCAGGAGGGCCAGCCGGTAACTGTCTTGAAAGTACCGCATCACGGGTCGCGTAGCTCGCTGGATCCGGACTGGCTTCAGCAGCTCCACCCACAGTATGCAGTTATTTCAGTCGGTGCGGCAAATCCGTATGGACATCCGGTTGAATCGGTACTGCAAACGTATCGCGATCAACACATTACGGTCTTTCGTACGGACCTTGATGGAGCGGTCTGGGTGACCGGACGGCTCTCGACATCCGAGTTCACAGTGCATCGCATGCGAGATCTTATTGTGCAACCGGTTGGCTTTCCGCATTGTCTGTGGCGCTGTGAGCAGAGGAATTGGCGCCGACTCCTCCTCCAGTTCTCGTAACTAGGGATATTCCATTCCTGTCATTTTTGACTCCATTTAGCTCATTCGTGAAGGCTGTTCTCCGTTCCATCCTGTACAAGACTGGTTCAGAGTGGCAGTTTTTGGCACTTTCCGGCAGGAATGCGGGAAGAGCACAGCAAAAGTGTCAGCATTTACACATCGTTAACGAGATGCTAGCAAGGCATAGCATGTGCAGAGGTGCCAAGCCAGTCTCGTACTTTGCCCAAAGGGAGTCGCGGTCATGTCCAAGCTTGTTCGCATTGTGGTTCAACTTCCTGTCGAATTGAAGGAGCAGCTCGACGCCCTCAAGCAACAAGGATACACGACGAGTGGGTTTATCCGCGCCACGTTGGAACGGGAGCTGACTAAGCTCAACCCACGCCAGGATTCTGTCGTGAGAAAAGTTGTGAATAAGTAAGGTCATGGCGCATCAAGAGGCACAGGAGTAAACACAAGGGTGGCACGGCTTTCTGACTTGATCCGAGAGCGGACGACTGATTCGCAGAGCGGGGGACCTTTGTCCATGCCGGTGGGATCCCCATCTCAGAACACTAATCGCTCTTGGTGTGTCTCGACAAGACAGGAGCTCTGGAAGATCAGAGATGTGGTTCGGGCGAGTGAGAGCCCACAGCTCACAGGATGTACCGAGCTTTCCAGATGGCTCGTGCAGCTCCTCAAACACAGCGACGAACTCGTCAGGTGGGCCTTGGATGGCCAAACCGAAGATTATATTCTAGACAATGCTCTCCATGTCGCAATCTTTGGAGCCAAAGTCGGGATGGGGCTGCATTACTCACAAGACGAATTGGAGCGCTTGGTCATGGCAGCCCTGTTGCACGACATCGGTATGTGGACCCTTCCCGTCTCGCTCGTCGAGAAAAGAGCAGCATTATCTGAGGAAGAGCGAGATATCCTTCGCACTCATCCTGAACGAGGCCGTCGAATTCTCGCCGGCCAGGGTAGTGTTTTTGAATGGGTCTCGACGATCACTGCACAGGAACATGAACGGTGGGACGGGAGCGGATATCCATGTCGACTTAAAGACAAGCAGATTGCCGAGCCGGCACAGATCATTGGAATGGTCGATGCGCTGGACGCGATGGTCACGATGAGACCCTATCGCAAGCGGCTCACTCCTCACCAGGCTCTTCGTGAACTCCTGATCAGTGCAAAAGCGCACTTTCCCCATCGCCTGCTGAAAGCCTTGGGGGATCAGATCACACTCTATCCGATCGGAACCAGCGTACGCCTCAATACGGGAGAGATCGGAACGGTGACGAAGGTCAATTCGCGTTATCCGCTCAGGCCTCTGGTGGCGATCTCTAAACTGGGTGAAGCTAGCGAGTTGGACCTGTCGCAAGTCATGTCAAGGCATATCGTGGAGGTCCTGCAAGCCGGAATCGTTTCGTAGGAGTACTGTATGCGGCAGCTTCGGAGAGAATCAGTAGCGGTCGGTGTTTTGTTGGCCGGAATCGGTTTGCTGCTTCTGGTCGGTTGTCGAAACCCTGGACAATCGACCCTGCCTCCTTCTGCCCTGAATTCCGCTCCACCCTCGCTCCCTCCGTTGCCGAAAGGTGATGTCTACGCCGACGAGACAGTCCCAACCACGGAGACACAGATCGAGACTGGAGACACGGTGGAGGTCGTCATTCGTCGAGGAGCGGGAGAAGAAAAGTACAGCAGCCTGGTGCGAGAAAATGGGTCCGTGTCTGTGGGATTCATGGAGGTCGACGTCGGGGGCCTCACTGTAGCTGAGGCCGAACGGCGCGTGCAAGAGGCGGCCAAGCCTTTCATGAGGGAACCTCGTGCTCAGATCGCGCTGAAAAAGAAGCTGCTCAAAATTAAGCGTGTCTTCGTGTTCGGAGACGTCAAAAAACCAGGGATGATTCCCATGGCGAGACATATGACGGTTCTACAGGCATTGGCAGCCGTAGACAACTTTCACGGGACCGCGCTTTTAGAGGAAATCCGTGTGGTGCGAGGAGGAGACTTCACCAAGCCGAAAATTTTAACGGCCGATTTGGCCCGTCTGTTCACGTATGGGGATCTTTCACGAAATATTCCTCTGGAGGAAAATGACGTGATTTTTGTCCCACGCGAGCATTTAGGTGATGCGGCAGAAGCGGCGCAGAAGATCATGCCCGTTCTTCAAGCTGCGATCATGCCGCTGTATCCGGCTTATCTGCTGCCGGCATTAACAGTTAGGCCATAGAACGAGGGGGAGAGACCGGTTCCACATGGCACAATACGAACTGAACGTCATCGATTACTGGCTGATCCTCAAGAAGCGCAAGTACTTGATCCTTCTTTCCACCGTCATGGTGGTCTTGTTCACGTTTCTCTTCTCAGAACTTCTCAAACCAGATCCGATCTACGAAGCCTCCGCGCGGGTAAAGTTCGAACGTAATACAACGGTGGCCCAACAACTCCTGGAATCGCTCTCGTACTCTAATGTGAACGATCTCAGCACTCAGATCGAATTCATTCGAAGCTTTCCGGTCATGGAGCGCGTGGCGAGGGATCTAGGACGAGTCACTCATGATGCCCCGGATGAGGAGAAGCGCTCGGCCACCTATTTGAACATTGTGTACGACCTTGGCCAAGAAATTACGGCCCAACGCGAAGGCGATACCAATATCGTTCGTATTTCAGCGACATCCGATGAGCCGGAACAGGCAGAACGGATGGCCAATTCTACCGCTGCGGCCTACCGACTAGAAAATATCGCGGCACGCAATCGACTCGTCACCGAATCCCGCCGGTTTGTTGAAGAACAATTGGAATCCCTGGAAAAGCGTCTGAATGACTCCGAGGAAGGGTTGCGAGCGTTCAAGGAAAACGAAGGTCAGGTGTTCCTGTCGGACGAAGCGAGGGCGGCGTTGGACACCTTCACAAAACTCGAGGAACAGCATAACGAGGTGTTACGAAGGCGTGCTGAAGGCGAGCGACAAATCGAAGTCTTGAAACGATCGGACGCCGTGATCGGGAATCAGACCGGACGGATCTTCACCGAAGAGCAAAATGCCCTGCTCACCATTCTGAATCAACGGCTGCTGGATCTGATCCAAGAGCGGGATACGTTGCTGATCAATTACACGCCCGACCATCCACAAGTCACTGAGCAGCAAAAGAAAATCGACAACGTTAAATCCGAAATGGTCCAAGAGTTGAAGTCAAAGGTCGTCACGCTCATTGATCGAGAGCGCGCACTCCAAGAACAGCGGAGTCACTATCGACAACGGTATCTTGGATACCCTCGCGCGGCAATTCACATGAGTCGCTTGGAACGCGAAGTCAAGGTGAATACGGATCTTCTCGCAACGCTGAAGGCGAAACATCAGGAGCTCTTGATTAAAGGAGCGGAGCGGATTGAAGAAGTGACGATGATTGCCCCAGCCATGACCCCGAAAAAACCGATTAATGCATCGAACGTCACGTTGAACGTGATGATCGGATCGCTCATGGGATGCTTTCTCGGTATTGTGCTCGCGTTCGGTCGTGAATCCTTTGACACGTCGATAGGAACCATTGAAGGCGTGGAGGAGTTTCTCAAAGTTCCTGTCTTGGGGATTATTCCTCAATTCGACCATAAAGCGCTGAAAGACTTAGCCCAGGAAGTCCTACCTCCTGAGACGCCGGCTTCCGTTGTGGACAGCTTATCGAAATTGATCTGCCTTCTCGACCCGAAGTCCGTGTTGTCCGAAAGCCTTCGGTCCCTGAGGACGAACATTCAGTTCGCCAGCATGGATCGCAGGGTGAAATCAATTATTTTTACCAGCGCCGGCCTGGGCGAGGGAAAGAGCACCTGTGTGATCAATTTGGCGATTACCATGGCTCAAGAGGGGATGAAGGTGCTGCTCGTGGATGCCGACCTTCGCAAGCCGATCGTGCACCAACGGCTGGGCTTGGACCGCGAGCCGGGATTGGTCGATGCCTTGATCGGAACAACCTCCTGGCGATCCTACGTTCGCTCGGCCACGGATTTGATGCTTGGAACCGTTGGTGTCGATCGAGTCATGAATACGCCTGGGTTGGACAACCTTCATGTGCTCACCAGCGGGTCAGAATCAGGAAATCCGAACGAGTTCTTGAACATCAATAAAATCAAGATGCTGACCTCCGAAATGCAGGAAGAGTACGACATCGTCTTGTTTGATACCCCTCCCATTTTGCCGGTGACTGATGCGGTTGCCTTCAGCTCTCGTGTCGATGGGACCATCTTGGTGTATCAGGTGGGTCGGATCGGCCGTAATGCCCTCAAACGGGCCAAATTCCTGCTCGACCATGCCCAGGCGAATGTGCTTGGTGTGGTCTTGACGAACGTGAAGTCGGAAGTGACGCCGGAGTACGGCCTCTATCGGTACGAGTATCGATAACCCGACGGAGGAACTTCCGTGTCATGCAACAAACTGCCATCAGTTCCCACGATAGCCTGGTTATTGCTGTACTAGCCGCCGCCATCGCACTCGGTCTCACCCTCACGACTCCCATAGTGGGCATGCAAGCTGCCGTCGGGTTCTTAATTGTGATCACAGCCTTCACCTCTGTATCCGCCGCGCTCTATCTCCTGATCGCTTCCATGCTGTTGTCTCCAGAGATCGCCATTGGTCGAGTCGATGGTCGGGGTGTCGGCGGGCGAGAGGTATCGTTTCGGATGGACGATATCCTCTTGGTCGTCATCGGTGTGAGTTGGTTGGTTAAGAATATTATGTATCGTGAACTGGCCTTATTTCGCGAGACACCGCTGAACCGACCGATTGCCGTGTACATGGTGATCTGTGTGGTCGCGACGTTGCTGGGAGTCTTAAACGGACATGTGAGACCGACGAGCGGATTCTTTTTTGTCCTCAAATATTTCGAATATTTCTGTGTCTTCTTCATGGTGGTGAACCACGTGCGGTCGCAACAACAAGTGGTAGGACTGGTGGTAGTTCTGCTCGCCGTCGGCTTGATCATCAGCCTGTACGCGATCTATCAAATTCCAAGTGGCCAGCGGGCCTCGGCGCCATTCGAAGGCGAAAGCGGGGAACCCAATACGCTGGGCGGTTACCTTGTGTTTCTGCTGGCGATCATGACGGGCCTCTTATTGCATATTCAGATTGGTCCGATTCGCATCGCGTTGTTGGTGCTCGGAGGGTTTGCCATTTTGGCGTTAATGGCCACGTTGTCGCGCTCTTCCTACCTGGCCGGCGCCGTTCTCCTGATGGCGGTGGGGGTGACGCAGTGGCGTCGACCACGTGTCCTCACCGTCCTGCTCGTCATCATCATGCTGATTCCACTGCTTGCCCCGGCGAATGTGAAACAACGGGTCAATGAAACATTCTTCGGCCAACAATATGGTGGGGAAATCAAAGTCGGCAGCGTGAGGCTGGACCTCTCCACGACTGAGCGGTTGAGATCGTGGGAATATGTTCTCAAGGATTGGGTGCATGATCCGATCCTAGGGCGAGGAATCACAGGATATGCGTGGGCGGACGCACAGTACGTCAAGATTCTCGGAGAAACAGGTCTGGCGGGGCTCGTCGCATTCGGAGTCATTCTGTATCGCCTCTGGCGCTGTGCCCGTGAGTCGTTCT
>JBKKBQ010000143.1:0-3823 GCA_046714015.1 Nitrospira sp. | reverse complement strand
GAATGACTCGGCTCAAATGATTGATTAATATTGATGATGGCGATTAAAGACGATGGGCATTGCTCGTTGGGTTCGATTGAGAACTAGGATTTTAATGTATCCAAAGTAATCCTAACTGAATCGAATTTGATTCAGGCGTCAATTGTTGTACCGCCATTCCGTGAGAGCAGAATAAGTCTTGCGTCGATTTGTGAACACCGGCAAGCTCCGGCCCGGCTTACCCAACGGCATGAGAGCTATGAGCCAAAACAGATCTCTATTCCAATGCCTGGTGGTTGTCCTGCTTCTATTGGAAGCAGGCTGTGGAGTCGCGCAGCTCGGGATGTGCGCGCCGCACCAGAAAGAAGAAGGCGTCCCGACGCGTCATTGGACCGAGTGTTTCGACCAACCCTTCTCTCACGAAGGGATGACACATTCGGTATTCTGCCTCAACAACGGCACATCCAAGCCCCCGATACTCTTACTTCACGAACTGGTTGGATTGTCTCCGGGCACATTAGCCTATGCCGAGGAGCTTTCGAAGGATTTCACCGTCTACGTTCCCCTCTTGTTCGGCGAGCCAGGCAAATTCTCCCTTACCAGCGGGTTGTGGGCCTATTGGTTTAGGGGAACTATGGAGTATTTCCCAGGAGGTGAATGGGGTGTGCCCTCTCAGGGAAGCGCTCCAATCGTGAATTGGCTCCGAGGAGTGGTGCAGAAGGTTGGAACAAGACATACTGAGCAACGTATCGGCATCATCGGCAACTGTATGACCGGCCCGATTCCGCTCGCGCTGTTGGATCACCCTCAGGCTGGTGCCGCTGTGGTCGCCCAACCTGCGCTCCCCATGCGGTTTTGGTGGTTCTCAGAGGCAGACAAGCAATCGCTCGGTTTGACGGCCAACGATCTCCAGAACGCTCGGAACAGCATCGCATAGATCTATGGGCTAAGATTTGAAACAGACTGCATCTCGGATCCCGCGAAACAACATACGCTGCGCAAAGAATTCGGCAATCGGTTTATCAATGGGGAAATACCAGCGGGCAAATACCAGCGGGACGGGAAGCCGGTCAAGGCTCACAGCACATTGATCGGTTCGTGGAGGCAGCATGGCGAGGCTGGGCAGCCATCGCGAGACGCGCGCGAAAGGGTTCGAGATTTTCTTTTGAAGGAACTCAGCGAGATTCGCCCGGCAGAATGACGAAATGAATTCCCTCTTCGATTCGAGTGGTGACGCTCTACTCATCCAGGTGACTCAGGCGATATCCACCCTCATCGAGAAGAACCTACGGCCCATTCTTGACTTTCCCCTTCCAAGCCGCTAAGCACATCACGCCCGGCACCGGCCTTTGGCCGGAATCGCACCTCACGTTGTCGAAAAAGGAGGCACCACGATGACCGAGCTACGACTCTTTTATGCGACCAACCGCAACCACCTCGGCGAGGATCGCTGGCGACCGGACGGCTACGGCAAGAAATTCAGCGACGACGGAGTCGAGAATCTCCGCTTCGGCAGGCTGACCGTCACGGTCGATGAATCCAAACTCACCAAGCATCTCGAGACAGACTGCGAACCCATGGGACGAGGCGACGGCGAGGGGCTGATCAAGTATCTGTCCCGGTGTGCCGAGTCCGCGGACATCGTCGCCTATCGAGAAAAGATCAATCGGTCGGTCGCCGAGGATCAACAGGACAACATCAAGTTGGGTTCGCAAGCGGCGTTTTCAGATCTGCAAACGATCATGCGCAAGAATACGGATATCGTAATTTTTATCCATGGCTTCAATGTCTCTTGGACTGAGGCGGTCGGCACGGCCCTCTCGCTTCAAGAAATGTTGAACCACTGCCCGGGAAGAGAGGCCGAACAAAACGTGCAAGTGGTGCTCTTCACCTGGCCGTCGGACGGCCTGGGGTTGCCGTTCGTCTCCTATAAATCGGATCGGTCGGAAGCCGCCGGGTCAGGCAACGCGGTCGGCCGCGGCATTCTGAAAGTGCGGGATTTTCTCGCGAGCCTGCGCCGGGCGGATGAGCAGCTCTGCAAGCAAGACCTCCATCTACTGTGCCATTCCATGGGCAATTATCTGTTGCAGAACGCACTTGAACGGTGTGACGCCTTCACGCCGGGGAACGCCTTGCCCCGACTGTTCGAACATATTTTTCTGTGCGCGCCCGATGTCGACGACACGGCGCTGGAAGAGGGCCAACCCTTATGGCGAGCGAACGAATTGGCCAGAAGTGTCAGCGTCTATCATAATCGCGGCGATGCCGCCTTGGTCGTGTCGGATTATACCAAAGGCAATCCCGATCGTCTTGGCTCTAATGGACCGGCGCGACCGACGCATGTGCATAATAAGGTGAATCAAGTGGACTGCACACCGATCGTCAAAGGGCTGGTGGAGCACAGTTACTACCTGGTCGGCCACATCAATGCCGATATCCGCATGAGCATCGACGGCAAAGCGCACGACGATCCCACCCGCCGCCGCGTTCGGGTCGGGTTGATGGGCAATCAGTGGGAAATGCGGTAGTCGCAAGGAACCAGAGGGAATAGTCGGGCTATTCAATCACCGCTTATGGTGTCAGCCTTGGGATTATTGCGGCTTACCGAGGTGCCGGAAGCCTTTTAGAGCGCTTTCATTGTCAGGATGGTCTAACCCACTTCGAGGGGCTCCTGAATCTTTGTCGACATGGAGGTCAACGACCTCACCCACTTCGTTCACTGCGATCGTGACCGGAGTGCCGACGGCCATGTCCGTATACTTCTGACTTTCCGGCCTAAGTTTAAAACTCTTCTCCTGACCTGATATGGAGAGCCTGACTTGAGCCTGGCCATAGTTGATCGATACAAGGTTCCCCGAGATGAAGTGAGGAGTCATCTTGGACGCCCCTTTTTTCTTGGCATCCATGATGTTGTTGCCCTCATTGATCCAGAGGATCATTTCATCCCCGACTTTAGGCACTTCACGGCCGTACCGAACCGCCACCGATTCAGCTAAAGTATAAGTCGTGCCTGTTGGCGTCCTTACTGTATAGAGACCGGATCGCACACCAGTGACGACCCCCTCGACCTTTTGATGGCCGACTCTCATGTGTGCGATTTCTCCGGGATCCGCCGGATCTGCTTGGGCCTCGAAAGGCATTGTGAATAGGGCGACCGGCGTGACGAAGATCGAGAAGAGCAGCAATGGAATATGACCCATACACTTATCCTCCCGTTCCGTCTGTTTTCTTCACGTATACAGTCGATCCATCCATCTCATTGAAGATGTCACAGCCTGGCACATTGAATCGCCTCTTCCCAGCGCGTGGACCATGGCTGACAGATTACTTGCCAACCAAGACGGCAAGATACTGGACAAATCCCTAACCCGCATCATTCATGAACGCTTCTACTGCCATCGCGCATTCGTTGCGGCGACGAATTAAGACCCCGATGCATAAAACCCAACCACCTCCAACTCTTCCTCCAAGCAGAGCTTTAGACAGCTTCCGCCACATACCTGATGCATCGTTCGATTAATAGCTCGCTTGTTTTGACCAACCGAAAGCGCATAAGATTTCTGCAACCCGAAGTTCTCTGTGCGTCGACCTACTAAGGAGGTCTGCCATGCCCACCTACGTCAGTCTCATCAAGTTCACGCAACATGGCCTTCAAACCATGAAGGAGAAAGGGATCGAGCGCGCCGAGATGGTGAAAAAGAACGCCCAGACGCTCGGCGGCAAGCTGGTCCAGGCCTACTATTGCCTGGGCGAATACGACGTCGTCACCATCTGGGACTTTCCAGATAACAAGACGGCCATGAAAGCAGCCGTGTTGAATGCTTCGATGGGACACATTCAGATT
>JBKKBQ010000142.1:0-5834 GCA_046714015.1 Nitrospira sp. | reverse complement strand
CCCGAGATAGAGCGCCTCTTCCGTCACCTGAACCAATTTTGCCGTCTCCTCCGGGACCCGACCAACCGCCACGGTAACCGCTGAATCCCCATAGAACCCACCCACAATAGCACCGAGATCCAGCCCGATGATATCCCCCTCCTTCAACTTTTGCTTCGAAGGGATCCCGTGAACGACCTGCTCGTTCACGGAGGCACAGAGGGTCTTGGGATAGCTCCGGTAGCCTTTGAACGCCGGAACCGCCCCCCTAGCACGTATCGCCTCCTCGGCAATACGGTCCAGCTCTTCCGTGCTGATGCCGGTACAGACCGCTTTCCTCACAATTGCGAGCGCTTCAGCCACCACTCTTGACGCCTCTGCCATCACCGCAATCTCGGCGGGCGTTTTCAGAATGATCATGCCGTCTGGGATGTCGCGAGCGCCTTCACGAGGTTGTGACTGACCGTGTCAACCGCCTCGGCACCGTTAAGATGCGACAATAACCGCTGTTTCTCATAAAAGTGGATCAACGGCTCGGTCTGCTCTTCGTACACACGGAGACGCATCTGAATCGCCTCCGGTTGATCGTCACTTCGCTGAACCAAAGCTTCTCCACACCGCTCACATGAACTGCCGCTCTTGGATCGAGCGAACTCCACGTGATAGGTCGCCTGACACTTGGGGCAGCTCCGACGTCCACTCAGCCGCTTCACGATTTCCTCTCGAGAAACCCTGAAATTGATCACTCGGTCCAGCTGAAGGCCCCGTTCGATGAGCACCTTCGCAAGCGCTTCGGCCTGAGGAACCGTCCTGGGAAACCCATCGAGAATAAACCCATTGGCGTATGACAGGTCAGCCAGTTTCTCTCGTACCAGCCCTATGACGACTGAATCTGGGACCAGCCTTCCTTGATCCATATGCTCTTTAGCTTCAAGACCCAGGGGTGACGTATTCCGAACCGCCTCCCGAAGCAAATCACCGGTCGAAATTTTACGAATGCGATACTGAAGGGCGGCTTTGTCAGCCTGCGTGCCTTTCCCGACACCCGGAGCACCGAGAAACACAAGCCGCATGATCCTAGCCGCTTCTCCCGCGCAACGGGGCCATGCCCTTGCCCAAAAACCCCTCGTAATTCCGCATCAACATATGGGATTCAATTTGCTGAGCCGTATCCAGGCCTACACCAATGACAATCAATAAAGACGTGCCACCGAAGTAAAAAGGAACATTCAGCTTATAAATCAAAAATTCAGGAATCACACAGACGATGGCCAGATAGATGGCGCCTGCAAATGTAATCTTCGTGAGGACATTGTAGATATAGTCCGAGGTTCGTTGACCAGGCCTGATCCCAGGAATAAACCCTCCGTACTTTTTCATGTTGTCGGCCATATCGACGGGATTCAGAACCACCGCCGTGTAGAAGAAACAGAAAAAGACGATAAGCCCCACATACATCAGCGTGTAGAGCAGCGATCCCGGTGCCAGCTGGGCGCCGAGCGATTTCACCCATGGCGTCTCAAAAAACCCCGCAATGGTCGCAGGAAACGCGATGATCGACGAGGCAAATATGGGAGGAATGACCCCAGCCGTATTGATCTTCAACGGAATGTGCGTGCTCTGCCCTCCATAGACCCGTCGCCCAATCACTCGCTTGGCATACTGCACCGGAATTTTCCGGCGCCCGCTTTCTAAAAACACAATCGCGGCGACAACGCCGACCATCAAAAGCGCCAATGCAATCAATAAGAACGCATTGAGCTGGCCGATTTCGTAGAGATTGTAGGTCTGGGCCACGGCCGCAGGCAGCCTGGCGACAATCCCGGCAAAAATAATCAACGAGATTCCATTGCCGATCCCTCGCTCAGTGATCTGTTCACCGAGCCACATCAGGAAACCCGTCCCGGCCGTCAACGTAATGACCGTCATGAGACGGAATCCCCATCCCGCATTGAGCACGAACGCTCCCTGATTCATTTGTTCCAACCCAACCGCAATACCAAATCCCTGAATCAGGGCAATACCGATCGTCCCGAATCTGGTATATTGAATGATTTTCTTTCGACCTCGCTCGCCCTCCTTAGCTAATTTGGTCAAATGCGGGACGACGACCGTCAACAATTGGAGGATGATCGATGCGCTGATGTAGGGCATGATGCCCAGCGCAAAAATCGTCAGGCGGGACAATGATCCGCCGGAGAAAATGTCGAGGAACCCCAGCAACGCTCCGCCCTGTTTCTGCAAAAACTCGGACAGGGCTTCACCGTTGATACCGGGAGTCGGGATGTGAGACCCGATCCGATACACCACTAGCATGCCGAGCGTGAACAGAACACGAGTACGCAGCTCGGGGATCTTGAAGATATTCTGAAAACTGGTCAGGAGCCGTTCAAGCACCGCCGATGACCTCGACTCGCCCTCCGGCCGCTTGGATCTTTGCTTCAGCCGATTTACTGAACTTATGGGCCTGAACAACAAGCGATTTCTTCAGCTCACCATTGCCAAGAATCTTAATCGGCAGTTTTTTTCGCTTCACTAATCCCGCATCCACCATGGCTTGCGGAGTGATCGTCTCGTTTCCGACCCACCGTTCAAAACTCTTAATGTTGACGACAGCGTATTCCGTCCGGGAGGGGTTGGTAAATCCGAACTTGGGCAACCGGCGCACCAACGGCATTTGCCCACCCTCAAATCCTGGACGTTTGCCGCCTCCCGATCGAGCCAGCAACCCCTTATGCCCTTTGGTGGCGGTCTTCCCGTGACCGGACCCAGGTCCCCGTCCTATACGTTTCCGCCGCTTTGTTGCTCCTTGTGCGGGAGCCAAATCATGGAGGTTCATGGCTTTCCAACCTCAAGCAGGTAGCCGACCTTATTGATCATTCCTCGCACCTGAGGCGTGTCTGGACGGATAACCGTCTGTCGAATATGTCGAAGACCCAGACCACGCAATACAAGACGATGCCGTTCAGGTGTTCCAATTGGGCTCCGCCGCAATGTCACGCGCACACTTTGAACAGCATGCTCGGGAGTTCTTGATGTCTTTGTTGCAGCCATCAGACCGTAGCCCTTTCTCGCCCTTCGGCGGCTGCTTGCCGACGGAAGCGAAGCACATCTTCCAAATTTCTCAGTTGGGTGAGCCCGTCCAGCGTCGCACGAACCGTATTGAAGGGATTCCCACGACCCAATGTTTTAGCAATGACGTTATGTGCGCCGACCAGCTCCACGACGGCACGAACCGCCCCGCCGGCAATGATGCCGGTACCGTCGACGGCCGGCTTCAGCAACACGTGCTCTCCCCCAAAGAGACCATGCACCTCATGTGGGATCGTGCCGCCCTTCAGCGGGACATGAACAAGGTGCTTCTTGGCTTGTTCGACGGCCTTTGAGATCGCAACCGGGACTTCAGCGGCTTTCCCCTTGCCTATCCCAACCCACCCGTGACCGTCACCCACGACAACGAGCGCGCAGAAGTTGAACCGCTTTCCACCTTTCACAACTTTTGCGACGCGATTGATAAATACGACTTTGTCTTTCAAGTTTAACTCATCGGGATTAACTCGCACGCGCTTACCCCTCAGTCCTAAGTTCGGTTACGGTTCGGACGGTGATCACGCTTCCTCTGCTCACCTCGCATCCAGTTTCAATCTAGAATTGCAAGCCCCCTTCACGCGACGCGTCGGCAAGCGCCTTGATTCGACCGTGGTACTTTCGGCCACCTCGATCAAAAACCACAGTGCTCACATTGGCGGCTTTGGCACGATCGGCGATCAATTTCCCGACCGCCTTAGCCGCTTCAATTCCACCGGTCGACTTGAGGGACTCCCGCAATGATTTATCGAGCGATGACGCAGCCGTGAGGGTCGCGCCTCGAATATCATCGATGATCTGGGCATAAATATGGGCCGCGCTCCTAAATACATTCAGGCGGGGCCGTTCTTCGGTTCCCATAATGACACGCCTCACTCGTCGGCGCCGTCGATCAAGCTGTCGAACTTTGTCTGCAGTATTCATGGCCAGTTCCTATTTCCCGGTCTTGCCTTCCTTCTTGCGCAATGTCTCGCCCGCGTAGCGAACACCCTTTTGCTTATAGACATCCGGCGGCTTAATGGCTCGCAGATCAGCCGCCACCTGGCCCACCAACCGCTTATCAACTCCTTTAACGTTGATGAGCGTCTGCTTGTCCACTTTCACATCGATACCCGCCGGCACCTGATAAATCACCGGATTGATATACCCCACATTGAAACTTAATGTCCGACCCTGAATTTGCGTCTTGTAGCCCACTCCGGTGATTTCGAGTGAACGTTCGTATCCTTTGGTGACCCCGTGGATCATGTTGCTCAATTCCGCACGGGTCAGCCCGTGCAGCGCCCTCAACTTACGATCATCACTCGAACGACCGACCACGACTTGGCCTTGATTGACGGCCACGTCTACCCCTTGCACGAGCGACCAATCCAGCTTGCCCAATGGCCCTTTGACAGACACGGTTGACCCGGCAACTTTGACTTCCACTCCACTAGGGATTGCAATCGGTTTTTTTCCAATGCGGGACATGGCCTGTTATATCCTTCACTCGAGATCGAAATGACTCATCTGCCTACCATACCGAGCAGAGAACCTCACCCCCAAGACGACTCTTACGAGACTCTTGATCGGTCATGATTCCTTTGGACGTGGAAAGGATGGACACACCGATCCCATTGCGGACTTTCTTAATATCCTGACTGCCGACATAGACTCGGCGCCCCGGTTTGCTGACACGCTGCAGCCCGGTGATCATCGGCTGTCCCTCGCCCACATATCGAAGACGCACCGTCAGAACGGGGTGCCCGTCATGAACACCGTCCTCAATGGCATCAACATAGCCTTCCTTCCTCAAAATCTCCAAAATGGCGCGCTTCAGCTTTGAGGTAGGAACCGTGACTGTCTCAAAGCGACGTTGAGCGCCATTCTTTAAACGAACAAGAAGATCGCCGATTGGATCGGTCACCATGCTATATCCTTCTATCCTCCATGAGCCGTCATTGGCGTGAGCACACCAGTTACCAGCTAGATTTTCGAACTCCAGGAATCTCTCCGCGCAGAGACATCAATCGAAAACATATTCGACACATCCGAAACCGGCTGAGATATCCGCGAACTCGACCACAGACTCCACACCGATGATAGTCCCGCGTGGAGAACTTCTGTTTCGTTGCTGCCTTATTTCTCAGTGCCAATCGTGACACGCGCACTCCTTCCGTTCAAACACACACCGCTGATCCATGTCGCTCTCACGCGCGGAACGGCATACCCAGGTGCTTCAAAAGAGCTTTCCCTTCGTCGTTCGACCTGGCCGTGGTGACAACCGTGATGTCCATCCCATGGATAGAGGCGACTTCATCGTACTTGATTTCAGGGAAGATGAGCTGCTCTTTTAAGCCAAGGGTATAGTTCCCGCGACCATCAAATGCCTTTGGAGAGATACCGCGAAAGTCTCGGATTCGAGGAAGCGCCAACGTAACCAGTCGATCGAAAAACTCATACATCCGCCGGCTACGGAGCGTCACCTTCGCACCGATGGGCAATCCTTGCCTGAGCTTAAATCCGGCGATGGCTTTTTTAGCTCGAGTGACGACCGGCTTTTGACCAGTGATCATCCCCAGCTCGGCTACCGCACCTTCCAAGAGTTTCACATTCTGAATCGCCTCACCCATTCCAACGTTCAACACAACACGTTCAAGCCGTGGAACCTGCATCACATTTTTGTATCCGAACTCCTTCATGAGGGCAGGGACAACCTGTTGCTCGTACATGTCACGAAGTCGCGGTCTAAACTTGGACTCCTCGCTACCCTGGTCCAAGGACACGAC
>JBKKBQ010000141.1:0-4262 GCA_046714015.1 Nitrospira sp. | reverse complement strand
TGTCGATCTCGCCCGGCGACTGGAGCGCGCGTTTGATCGCGGATTCCGTGATTTCGTTGAAGAGGACCCGGAAGATCTTTCCGTCTTTCTTTTTCTTCTTCGCTTTGCCGAGCAACTCTTGCTCAATGTGCCAGGCGATCGCCTCCCCTTCACGATCGGGGTCCGGCGCCAGAAAGACCTTGTCGGCTTCCTCCGCCTTCTTCTTGATTTCGGCCAACACCTTCGACTTGCCTTTAATGGTGACGTACTGCGGCTCGAAATCGTTCTCGAGATCCACGCCCAATTTGCTGGTCGGAAGATCCTTGATATGCCCCACCGACGCCATGACGGTATAGCCGCGGCCCAGATATTTCGTAATCGTCCTCGCCTTCGTCGGCGACTCAACAATAATCAAATTTTTTGCCATGCCAACTCCGTCTGCCTCTCAAGAACTGTATCATCCGTACCAAATATCGGAGATTCGTGCAACTAGAATGGTGGTCGGCAACAATCAGCAAGATGTTAGGAACCGTAGACTCCCTTGAGAAAGCACAGCGCCGACGAGACTTACGGGATGGTTCGTCTCATGTCAAGACGCTCGTCACGCTGACGAGTCTTCAATTCTCACTCTGTGCAGGACTCGATGTCTTGCTGGTACTAGCCCGCATTATTCATGACAGTTCGTCGCGAAATCGCCAAGCCGTGTCGTGAGACCGGCGCGCGGAGCCCGGAGGACCTGAAGCGTACTCGTGCAGTACGTTGAGGGTCCGAGGGGCGAGCCCGCTGGCCGCAGGCTCGTCGGAACAGCGGATCGGCGATTGCAGCAGAAGTGTTCATAAATAATGCGGGCTACAGGCGGATGTATTGCTGACCCGGCAGTTGGCGAATCCGGCCGTTCAACTCCAATGAAAGTAACGCCGCCGACACCGCCGCGGCGCTCAGCCCTGTACTCTCGATCACCGTATCGATGGATTGGGCTTCATAGGACAGCGCTTCGTACACCGTTGTCTCTTGCGTCCCTAGCGGCACGGGCACGTCCATCAATGGGCGGTCGAGATGCAGCGTGGCCCGCTGCCGAGCATCGACTTGCGGAAGAATCTCATCGAGAATGTCTTGGGCTCCTTCGATTAGTTTCGCCCCCTCTTTGATCAGGCGATTCGACCCGCGACAGGCTTGTTCCTTGACGGATCCGGGTAGGGCGAACACCTCTCGACCTTGCTCCAGCGCCAATTTTGCCGTGATCAGCGAACCGCTGTCGGTCGCGGCTTCACCGACCAACACGCCCAACGAAAGCCCGCTGATGATCCGATTTCTTCGCGGAAAATGATGACTTTGCGGAGCAGCACCGATCGGCAGCTCCGAGATGACGGCGCCGTGCGCTTCGATGTTTCGACGGAGTGCGTGATGTTCCGAGGGATAAGTCCGATCGATGCCGCACCCGAGGACCGCAATCGTGCGGCCCTTACCGGTCAGCGCTCCTCGATGTGCCGCTGCATCGATTCCCCGAGCCAGACCGCTCACGATCGTCACCCCACATCCAGCCAGGTCTTTCGAAACCTCTTCCGTGATGAGTTTCCCGGCTGGAGTCGCCCGTCGTCCTCCCACAATCGCCACCGCAACCTCGTCCTTGGGCGATAAGCTCCCGCTCACATACAACAAGGGCGGCGGATCGGGAATGGCTTTGAGTCGGGCCGGATAGGATCGATCAAACAGGGTGAGAGTGTGGATCTTAAGACGTTCAACAACCTTCACCTGGCGATCGATCTGCCGCTTGATACTCAACTCAGGCCCCCGCCGCACGGATTCAGCCAGTGCAGGGCTGCAGCCGGCATTGACCAAGTCGTCCATCGTGGCGCCGAGCACCGCCTCGGGAGTTCCAAACGCATGAATCAGTTTGAGCAGGGTGCGATCGCCGACGCCGTCAATCGCTTGGAGCGTGAGCCAGAAGGTCAATGATGCATCATCCATGATCGGTCTCGATCATCTGCAGGGATGTGTTTCAACAGCAGGAGGGTCCGGCAGGCAGAACATCTCCCCAACAAAGCGGCGGCTGTGGTGGCACGACTAAATGACGACCAGATCGTACTGCTCCAGATGCAACTGACTGTCCGGCGTGACGATGATTTTCGCTGAACAGTCTCGCTCCAATACTTCCACTCCGTGGCGCTCTTCGTCTTGCAGCAATTCCGCCACCGTTGGGTGGGCTCCCACGATGATCCGTTGTTGATCGGCAGCCGGTTCAATCCGTCGGATCTCGCGAAAAATTTCGTATGCCACGGTCGTGGGAGATTTCGTATACCCACGCCCCTCGCAGTAACGGCACGGCTCCGACAGCGAACGCAACAGGTCCTCCCGCACCCGTTCGCGGGAGATTTCGATCAAGCCGAGATCCGAAATCCTGGAGATCCTCGTTCTCGCCTTGTCCGACGCCATGGCATCCACCAACGCATGGTAGACCTTATCCCGATTCTTTTCCCGCTCCATATCGATGAAGTCGACAATGATGATGCCGCCGATTCCCCGCAACTTCAGCTGATAGGCGACCTCTTTGGCCGCCTCGAGGTTGTTCCGCAAGATGGTCTCTTCCTGATCCCGTTTGCCCACAAACCGTCCGGTATTGACGTCGATCACCGTCATCGCTTCGGTATGATCGATCACCAGATAGCCCCCCGTCTTGAGCCAGACTTTCCGGCTCATGGCGCGCGCAATTTCCTGCTCCACCCCCAGATGATCGAACAAGGGCTCATCCTTATCGTAGAAATGAATGCGTGAGGTCTGTTCAGGAGAAAATCGCTGCACGAAGTCCCGAATGGCTTCGTATTCCTCTCGCGAATCGATCCACAATCGATCCACCTTTTTGCCGAACAAGTCCCGCACGACACGGAAGCTTAAGCTCAAATCAGAATGCAGCAACGCGGGAGGGGGCAATTGTTCCCGTTTCGTCAAAATGTCCTGCCAGAGGACGTGGAGAAAATCGACGTCGGATTTCAATTCATCTTCCTTGACGCCTTCACTGACTGTCCGCACGATATAGCCGAAGCCGGAGCGCCTGACCCGGCGCATAATTTCTTTGAGCCTCGCCCGTTCTTCATCCCGCGGAATCCGCCGAGACACACCGATATGGTCGACGTTGGGCATAAAGACGAGATAGCGCCCCGGAAGCGAGACGTACGTCGTCACTCGCGATCCTTTGGTACCGATCGGGCCCTTTGAAATCTGGACCATCAGTTCCTGCCCCTCGCTCAGCAGCTGTTCGATCGGCTTCGCGCTCTGGCGTTTCGGCCGGAGCATCTCCGAATCTTTTTCGTCTTCCTCGGCCTCAACCAACATATCTCCCGGCTCGGCATCCACCAACAGATCGGAGACGTGCATAAACGCCGCCTTCTCCAGGCCGATGTCCACAAACGCGGCTTGCATGCCCGGCAACACCTTGGCCACTTTACCCTTATAGATATTTCCGACAAAATCCTTGTGCTTCGCGCGGTCCCCGAACAAATCGGTGACGACTCCGCTATCCAGCACGGCCACGCGAGTTTCCTCCCGCACGACGCTTATTGCAATCTCAGTTCCCATATGTGACTCCTTTGGTCTGCAAGCCACGGGCGAGAAGCGATGGACGCGGGCCAGGCCCAGGTCCATCACTCACTCCACACCACCCGGCTCCACCGGCTCTTCTTGATTTTCTCTGAACAACGGAACCAGCGCGTTCCGCCTGTTCGGTCATCGCTCAATAAAACAGGCTTAACCGCTTCCGCTTGACGTTCAACAGCAAGCCCAACGACGCCATGGTCATAATCGTGGCGCTTCCGCCGTAGCTCACCAGCGGTAAGGGAATGCCGACGATCGGAAACATCCCCGCCGTCATTCCGATATTGATGACGACGCAGAAACATAACATCGCCACGATCCCCACGGCGAGCAGCGCTCCAAGCTGATCCTTCGCTTTCGAGGCGATTTCCAGCGAGAGCCAGATCAACCCCACAAACAACGTCAGCAGCACCAGCACGCCGAGAAATCCCCATTCTTCCGCAAAGACAGCGAACACAAAATCGGTATGGCCCTCCGGCAAAAACTTCAGCTGACTTTGCGTGCCCCCATAGAGCCCCTTCCCCAGCAGTTCCCCGGATCCGATCGCGATTTTCGATTGCAAGGCATGGTAGCCCTTTCCTCCCGGGTCATAATCGGGGTCGACGAACGCCATAATGCGCTGTCGCTGGTAATCATGCAACGACCCCCACATCATTTCCCAGGCAAAGGGAAACAGCATGAGCGAGAATAAGAGA
>JBKKBQ010000140.1:0-25870 GCA_046714015.1 Nitrospira sp. | reverse complement strand
CGGTCATGGGGTGATGGAAAGATGGCACCAAGCATCGATTGCTGGACAGATTTATTTATGGGGCTGACGTAGCTAAGCAGACCTAAAGAGGGTAGCTTAGCGGGATGTATCAGCGCCGCAGTCGGATGACCGGACGCCAGCAAGGGAAACTGCTGGAGCATTTTGTCGCCGGGACGACGGCCCGGGCGGCGGCGCTGTTGGTCGGAGTCCAAGCCAACACCGCGATCTATTTTTACCAGCGAGTGCGTCAGTTGATCGCCAGCAAGCTGCCGACCTATGAGCTGTCGGGGGAAGTGGAAGCCGATGAGTGTTATTTCGGCGGTGTGCGCAAAGGCAGACGAGGCCGGGCCGCGGCCGGGAAGGTCCCGGTGTTTGGCCTGTTAAAACGGGGCGGTCATGTGGTGGCCGCCGTCATCCCCAATGCCACATCCAAGACGCTGATGCCCATCATTCGTGAGCGGGTTCGGCCCGATAGCATCGTGTATACGGATAGCTTCCGTGCGTATGACACGCTGGATGTCTCCGAGTTCCGTCACCGACGCGTGAACCACAGTAAGACGTTCGTCTCCAGACGTGGGCACCACATCAATGGCATCGAGAATTTCTGGAACCAGGCGAAGCGGCACCTGCGCAGATTCAACGGGATTCGCAAAGAAAGTTTCTACTGGTATCTGAAGGAGTGCGAGTGGCGCTTCAATGGCGGCACCCATCAAAGGCTGCTCAGGCAGCTGAAACATTGGTATAAATCATCCAAACACTAGGCCTTAGCTACGTCAGCCCCAAGATTTATATGTCGATCACCGGCGCGTCAAAAGCCACCGCCATGCGCGACCTTCAAGACTTAGCGGACAAAGGAGTGTTCGTTCCCGCTGGAGGCGGTCGGAACACTCATTTCAGGATCAGCCCGTAGCAGGATTGTGGTACCCCGACTTCCTCCTTTCCTACTCTTGACCACGATTCTCCATCCATGTACATTTGTCATGTACACAGGAGATAAACATGGGACCCATCAACATCAAAGACACCAGGCGCCAGCTCAAGACACTTCTCGATCGTGTGGAGGCTGGTGAAACCATTGCCATTTCCAGGCGAGGAGCTGTCATCGCCAAATTGGTGCCCCCTGATACACGGAAAAGACGCCTCCCCTCACTCACGGCTCTTCGCCGTACTGTCAGAACTAAAGGCCGCCCATTGAGCACCCTGGTTCAAGAAGCGCGAATGGAAGATCGCGCGTGACCACGTATGTCGATACCAGCGTACTCGCCGCATATTATTGTCCTGAGCAGCTCAGCATCCTGGCCGAACGGACCTTGCGACGGCTCCCTTCACCGGTGATCAGTGAGTTAACACTCGTCGAGCTCACTTCCGCCATTTCACGGAAGATACGCGAACAGACTCTGTCTCGAGAGGAAGGGGCTCGCATCCTCACCCAAATTGAGACCCATGTGGAGGAGGGGTACTACCATGTTATGCCAGTACGGCCCCGCGACTATCGCGTGGCACGAGCGTGGTTAGGTCGACTGCAGGGTACACTCCGAACGTTGGATGCGTTACATCTTGCCATCGCGGAGTCTGCCGAGGCATCACCGCTGCCGGCAGACAAACGATTGGCGGCGGAAGCACGATCTCTTGGGATGCCCGTGAAGCTATTGGCCATCCATCGCCGGCGATAAGCGCATAGGATTCTCCGTGGGATTCTCAACTCCCTTGAGCCGAAAACGGCTCCCTCTGGTCATATTCTCCATCCTACGTGAGCCAAACAGCTGAAGCATCAGCTTATGTGGCCAGCATGGACACTGGCTCTAAGGAAATCTCTAGTCGACCGCCGCAGGCGTGGACAATTCTTTGCAGCGTGCGGAGTTCATAGCGATCGCAGTCCGCATTTCCGTAGCGGCTGATTGCCTACGCAGTAGCGCCGGTCCGCTTTACCACTTGCGCCTGCGTTAATCCCGCTTCTTGACGCAGCCGAACGATCTGTTCGCCGATGGCCAGCTTTCGTAGTTCCTCCTCAAATCCTTTGCGAAATTTCGAACTCGCTCGTTTCCTATCCACCCATCCTTTGTCCGTTCCCGTAGCTTTAGCTTTCCTTTACCCTCCTTTCAAAATCTAGGTCTAACGATATACGGTCACGGCAGAATCATAGAACGTGGAAGCATAGATCAAGGCTTCGCGAGTCGCTCTTGCGAAATGGTTTCCGACAAAGAGATGTGGCGAAAGCCGCGAGGTTTGTATTTCGGAAGCGGACTTCTCTTTGCTGCAGGACGCAGCAGCTCAATGAGTTCGAGCTGTGTAATGGCCTTTCCCTCGAGTTCACTTGCCTTTAACATGGTCACAATCTTTCCTTGTCAATCGATCTGATGTCAAGCCAACCGAGAGACGGGATCACTCTATTAAGACAAAGAGGCTGGCTTCTAGTCTACCGCTTATTGCACGCGGATGGCTTCTCCATGTCGTTTTCAACTTTATGATTACGTACTGCCGATCGCTTGGGCACGTTTCTCGTCCAGTTCAGCCCAGCGGGCGTAGAGACGTTCGACATCGGTCTGGGCGGTGTGCAATGCAGTATATCGCTCTTGTAAATCAGCAGCAGATGACGCGATGGACGGATCACTGACCGCAGCTTGGCAGGCAGCCACCCGTTTTTCAGCTTCGAGGATTTCCCCCTCGATCTGGTCCCATTCCCCTTGTTCTTTGTACGACAAACCTTTTCGTTTAGACCGTCTCCCTGGCGTGGAGCTTTCCTTTGAGCTCTGAGATTTTGTGTCTTCCGTGGCGGTTCTCCCCTCGGCAGCCTCCCATTGGGCATAGTCGGCGAACCATTCAGCGCGGCCTGTTCCGTCCAGCGCAAGGACTTTGGTAGAAACCCGGTCTAAGAGCCACCGGTCATGCGTCACCAGCACGAGCGCCCCGGTAAATTCCAGCAAACTATCTTCCAGCACATCAAGGGTTGAGATATCTAAATCGTTTGTCGGCTCGTCGAGAAGCAAGAGATCCGCCGGCTGGAGCATGAGCCGGGCGATGAGTAATCGGGCCTGCTCTCCACCTGACAGGCGGGAGACCGGCAGATCCAGTTGCTCCGGCTTGAAGAGGAAGCGTTTGGCCCATGAGACCAGGTGCACGGACCGGTCCTGATAGACGATGGCATCACCACCGGCTGGAGCGAGAGCACGCCGCAATGTGGCTTGCTGGTCCAGCGAGTCTCGATGTTGCTCAAAGGTCACGACGCGCAGCCGATCGGCGCGGACGATCATTCCCGCATCGGGCTTCAACGTGCCGGCCAGCAGCTTCAGCAGCGTCGACTTGCCGCTCCCATTCGGACCGAGCAGCCCGATCCGCTCACCCGGTCCCAGCTGCAGATCCAGATCGCCGACGATTGGCTGTGCGCCCAACAACTTCTTGAGCCCGACCACCTCGATCAGTTTCTTGGACCGTCGTCCCGAGGCGGTGAAGTCGATCCCGGCCGGCCCCTTCGACTGCCGCGATTCGAGGTCTTGGAGTTCATCGATCATCCGTCCGGCTGAATCGATCCGCGCCTTGGCCTTGGTCGTTCGCGCTTTCGGCCCTCGTCTGAGCCATTCCACTTCCCGCCGGACTCGATTGGCTAACGAGGACTGATAGTCGGCTTGGGCCTGCAACGCCGCGTCGCGCTGTTCGAGAAACTCGCTGTACCGCCCCTTCGCCTCAAAAAGACCATTGGGATATCGGTGGTTCAATTCCCAGATCCGCGTGGTCACCGCTTCCAAGAATCGTCGATCGTGACTGATGACGATGAAGGCATGGGGCTCGGCTTTCAACAGGCCTTCGAGCCAGAGGATGCCTCCGACGTCCAGATGGTTGGTCGGCTCGTCCAGAAGCAGCACGTCCGGTTCCAGCATCAACGACCGTGCGATCGCCAGCCGTTTCTTCCATCCGCCCGACAACGTGGAAACGGCTTGGTCGGCACGAACAAACCCTCCGAGGCTGAGCGCTTTGGCAATTCGCCCGCCATGCTCATGGGGGTCCAGTCCCTCGTCGAGGAGGACTTGGGCCAGCGCATCTTCGACCGCCTGTTGCTCGGCAAACGAGGGCTCTTGCGGGACATAGCCGATGCGGATCTGCCTCCGCACCGATCTGGCGCCGCGATCCGGATCCTCCAGACCTGCCAGGATCTTGAGCAACGTGGATTTGCCCGAACCATTGGGACCGATCAGGCCGACATGATCGCCTTCGCAGAGCCCGAGCGACAGGTCGGTGAACAACGGTTTCACCCCGTAGCTTTTCCCAAGAGACTCACAACTGAGGAGCATGGCGGGTGGCATAATTTTTCCGGTGTAGTGTAGCCGATCGTGGGGTGCAAACGGGGATTTTTGTTCACGACCCGATGAGGCAAGTCAACTTGCGATGAGGCTCATCGACCAATGTGGTTGGAATGTTCAGGGGGGGCGGAACTATCGCAGGTCAGTCTTCTCACCACGTGGCGCGACCTGAGCATCGAGGGTATCGCCCACATGGTCATTTTCGATCAGCGCCAGCGTGCGTTCAGGGTGCATGCTTCTCATGTCGACTCATTCCTCCGCTTGGACTACCCGATTGGACGTAGGTTCCAACTGCCTCATCAGATGACACAGCACTGTCAATTCCAGATCTGTCAGAGTGCCTGCGCGTTTCCACAGGCCAGCCTGCCCCTTGCCCTGTCTGATTCAGGACACTCAACATATGCGCAGGCATTGCTCGACGGCGAATGCGAACCTCGTTCAGCAAAGCCCCCCACCAATCGCGAATCCGTAAATAGAACCTACCTTTACCCGAGCTCACATACTTCATCCGTTGTGCCACATCGCGAAATCCTGGATCTCCTTTGCTGATCCAGCCATACACCTCAAGGCTCTCCATCCAACGGCCCAAGGATTCCAACGTCTGCCCCAGTTGGTAGAGGATGTGGCGTTGTTCGATGGGTGAGACCATAGGCGACGTGATAGCTCGTCGAAAAGCCGCAACCGCTTCTTCATGCCGGCCAAGGGCTCTCAAACACAGGGCTATGGGCACATACACTTTCCCCGCATATCGGGCGTCGCTGGCGGCTGTTTGAAAATCATCGATCGCTGGATGGAACATGCGCAACTCCATGAGCACAAACCCTCGTTCATAGAGCTCGGATGAAGACATCTGTTGAGGCATGTGGACTCCTCTGTGCGTCACAGTGTACCACCGCAGCTACGTAGATGTCCTAGCAAGAACGGCGCCTTGATTAATTCCATCGTGGGTTCATCATTTCAATAACTTACCGACCTTAACACGAAGAGAGTGTAGGGAATTCCAAACAGAGGCGGAGTGATTCACACACACTGGTTCACGATCAATTTGCAAAACGAACGAGGCCCTCGATTTAACCAAGGCTACGACGATTTCTGTTCTTCGAAGGCACGAATCAGGTCGGAGACGGAGAGGACTCCGATAATGGTGGCGTCGGCGGTCACCGGCAGGTGTCGGATTCCTTGCTTCTTCATCAACGACATGGCTTCGACTAAGGACTCGTCTTCCTCGATCGTGATGAGTGATCGGCTCATGCACGTCGCGACGGCCGTAGTGTTGGGGTCAAGCCCTTTGGCGACGGCTCTACGGGTGAGATCGGAATCGGTGATGATGCCGATATAGCGGGACCCGTCGTCCACAATCAGCGAGCCGACCTTATGCTTCTGTAACAATTGTCCGGCTTGCTTGATGGTCGCGTCCTTATGGATACTTCGCACATCATGAGACATATAATCTTTGACGAGCGCCTGATCGATCCCTTTCCCCTGTCTGGTTGTCTGCAGTCTACGGCGCAACTCGAGATCAGCCAGGCAACTTTCCAGTACTTGCCGGCGCTGTTGGAGACTCTCCCGTTCCACATTATGGGTTCCGCTTTCCTGTGCTTCTTCAGGCAACAGCGCCGATTCTCCCGTCTTGGCATAAAAGTAGGCCTCAGATTCATCCGACGCGGCGCCGAATACCTGGCTGATGAGCTCTTCGGCCGCTTCGTCGAAATCTTCAAGCGAAGCCGACCCGCGCTTGCGCGAAAGGAAGGGTTGAAATTTTACGAGCTGTTGCTTAAACCGCTCAACATACCGGTCGAGAATGTCGCTCCGTGTCAGCCCCGTACGAACTCGCTTCGGCATCGATTCCCTCCTCGGTTGTGAGCGCGAGAATACCCTAAGCCAGGGTGAGGCTCAAGAGGTCTATGGAACATGCTCGCGTCGTGCAATCCAATCTTGCCGCTTAATTTCTTACCTGCGACCCCGTATGCCATCAAAAATGGGATCGTACTGGATGATTCGATCGACCTCACGGGTTACGCTGCCATGAAGCAACTGTTTCTCCTCAGCATACTCATACTTAGTTCTGAACCGGTCTTCGCCGGATGGGTGGCCGTCGAGAAACAGTACCAAACCGCCGGCCTCGAGACCGTATACTTCGATCCGGAGACGATTCACCGAAATGGAACTCGTGCGACGCTCTGGCAATTAACGGATCTCAAGTGGAACAGTACGACTCGCTTCTTGTCCTCCAAGACCCACAAGGAATTTGACTGTGAGCAGTCTCGCGTTCGCGTCCGGCAAGTGATCGAATTTTCCCGCCAGATGGGCACCGGCAGGTCGGCCGCCGGCTTCATTGAAAATGGCAGTTGGCAGTCTGTTGGGGCACAGAGACTGAGCCGCGTACGGTTGCAGATAGCTTGCGAGAAACACTAGCCGTCGAACGGTGTTCGGTCCTGTCCACTCGCGGCTCCTTACCACTACACATCGTAGTATAAGAAGAACTCGTACGGATGGGGCCGCAGACGCATCGCGTCGATTTCCTTGCTCCGTTTATAGCCGGTCCAGGCCTCGATTAGATCCTCGGTAAACACCTCTCCCTTGAGCAGAAACTGGTGATCCTTTTCTAAGCTGTTGATCGCTTCATCCAGACTCCCGGGCATGGTTGGAATGCTCGCCGCCTCTTTCGGATCGAGATCGTAAAGATCTTTTTCAGCCGGCTCGCCCGGGTTGATCTTGTTTTGAATGCCGTCGAGCCCTGCCATGAGCATCGCGGAGAACGCCAAATAGGGATTGCAGGAGGGATCGGGAAACCGCACTTCGATCCGCTTGGCCTTCGGACTGGGGGAGTACATCGGAATACGGATGCCGGCCGATCGGTTCCGGCTGGAATAGGCCAGCAGCACCGGCGCTTCGAACCCCGGTGTGATGCGCTTGTAGGAATTCGTCGTCGGATTCGTAAACGCCGCCAGCGCCGGCGCATGTTTGAGAATGCCCCCGATATAATACAAACAGAGCTGCGAGATACCGGCATAGTCCTTCCCCGCAAAGAGCGGTTTCCCATCTTTCCAGATGCTCTGATGCGTATGCATCCCCGATCCGGCATCGCTGAAAAGCGGCTTCGGCATGAAGGTCACCGTCTTCCCATGTCTACGCGCCACATTTTTAACGATGTACTTGTACAGCATCATCTTATCCGCGGTCCGTACGAGAGAATCAAATCGGATATCGATTTCGGCTTGGCCGGCCGAGGCCGTCTCGTGATGATGCTTTTCCACCTCGATGCCGACCTTTTCCATTTCCAGGACCATCTCGCTCCGGATATCTTGCTGGGTATCAGCTGGAGCCACCGGGAAATACCCTTGCTTATGCCGGATCTTGCCCCCCAAGTTGATCCCCTCTTGCCCCATGTTCCATGCGCCTTCCTCCGAGTCGAGATAGTAGAAACCGCTGTGGCTGGTTTGGTCATATCGGGCGTGATCGAAGATAAAAAATTCGGCTTCCGGCCCCCAGAATGAGTTGTCGCCGATCTTGGTACTTTGCAGATACTTCTCAGCCTTTTGCGCGATAAACCTGGGATCGCGTTCATAATTTTCGCGCGAAATCGGATCGACGACATTTCCGGTCAGGCTGAGCGTCGGCACCGCGGTGAACGGATCCAGGCACGCCGTGGCAGGGTCCGGGACCACCAACAAGTCACTGTTGTTGATGGCCTTCCAGCCGCGGATCGACGAACCATCGAGGCCGGAACCGTCCTTGAACAGTTCTTCCTTCAGCTCGCTCACAGGGATAGTCATATGCTGCCACACACCAGGCAGATCGACGAACTTCAGATCGACCATCTGAACCCTGTGCTTCTTGGCGAACTCCAATACCTCACGCACGTTCATGCCCGTCCTCCTTTGATCGATCCTCCGCGATCACGTTCCACCGCGTGGATCCCTTCCTGTCACAGCGCGGTCTCTCCGGTTTCTCCCGTCCGAATGCGCACCACCTCGCTCAACTCTCGAACAAAAATTTTCCCATCCCCGATACTACCAGTTTTCGCCGCGCTGGTGATGGCCTCAATCACCGGAGACACCTGGGCATCCGTCACAGCAACCTCGATTTTCACCTTGGGGACGAATTCGATCGTATACTCTTGCCCTCGATACGTTTCCTTATGGCCTTTCTGACGCCCAAACCCTTTGACTTCCGATACCGTCATCCCCTGGACACCGATTTCCAATAGGGCATCCTTGATCTCTTCAAGTTTGAACGGTTTGACGATGGCCTCAACCAGCTTCATCTCGACGCCCTCCTTGCCCGATCAGCTCAGGCCCCCCTACGACGCTCAGATAGATCCCATTGATGAGCTGTACGCAGCTCACCGGAGAACCATGCCTCTCGTCATGCAAAAGCCATGGCCCCTCCACCTTGCCCTCTGCTTTGGGGGAGCCATCATAGCCCATCCGTCCCTATCACTCAACGTGGAAATAACGCAAAGTCCTCAAAATTGCTGAAACTCTCGGCAGGATGCACCCATGGTGCATTTTAATCGGGACACAGATGGCTACGTGATAGTGGACGTCTACTGGAAGGAAGCAGAAGTTATGGCTGCCTGTTACGGTAGCCGTTCGTCATCGGCATCCGTCGGTCCTTACCGAAGGCGCGATGCGTGATCTTCGCCCCGATAGGTGCTTGACGCCGCTTGAACTCGCTGCTATCAACCATCCTCACCACGCGGGCGACCGTGGCAGGATCAAACCCCGCTTGAACAATCTCCGCGAGCGAACGATCTTCTTCCACATAAGCCTGAAGAATGGGATCGAGAATGGAATACGGTGGGAGGGAATCTTCATCTTTTTGATTCGGTCTCAACTCGGCACTCGGCGCCCGGTCCAGAGTACGTTTGGGAATCACCGGTGATGGGGCAAGACCATTACGGAACTTCGACAGCTCGTAGACCATCGTCTTCGGCACATCCTTGATGACGGCGAACCCGCCGGCCATATCGCCGTACAGCGTCGCGTACCCTACGCTTAACTCGCTCTTGTTCCCGGTGGTCAACACCAGATACCCGAACTTATTGGAGAGAGCCATGAGGATATTCCCACGAATGCGCGCCTGGAGGTTTTCTTCGGTCGTATCTGCAGGGCGATCGACAAATGAGGGGGCCAGTGACTGTCGATAGGCATGGAGCGTCGGGGCAATCGGGATGACGTTCAAGTCAATACCAAGACACCTCACGAGTTCTGCAACATCCTCTTCGCTCTCATGCGACGTATAGGGAGACGGCATGAAAACGCCGAGCACATTTTCCGCTCCCAGCGCATCCACCGCGATGGCGGCGGTCAATGCTGAATCCACTCCACCGCTTAACCCGATGACAACACGCGTGAACCCGTTTTTTCTGACATAATCTTTTACGGCCAAGATCAGCGCCTGATACACTTCTTCCATCTCAGCTAACGGTTCCGCCAGACACGGAACGGCGCGCGTCCGTTTCCGATTGGCTGCCGGCATGTTCACCACTATTCGATCAACAAGCGAGATATCTTTGACACGTAATAACGTCTTGCGGCCATGAAGCACATGGCGCGGTGAGGCACGATCAACGGGTAAATCGGCCACGAGCAACTCTTCCCGAAACGCGTGACCCCGTGCGATCACAGTGCCGGATTGATCCAGGATAAGGCTGTTTCCATCGAAAACCAGCTCGTCTTGGCCGCCAACCATGTTCGTATAGGTGACAATGACTCTGTTTTCACGCGCTCTCGTCGCGAGCATCTGTTCCCTCGATCGACTCTTCCCGACATGAAAGGGAGAGGCATTGATATTGACGATCACCTCAGCGCCGGCCGCTGCTTGTACAGGGGTGGGTCCTTCCGGCAACCAAATATCTTCGCAGATGGACACCCCAATTGTCGTTCCATTGACGAGGAGCAACGGGAGTCTCCGCCCGGGGCGAAAATAGCGGCTTTCATCGAATACGCCATAGTTCGGCAAATGCCATTTGCTGTAACTAGCGACTAACTTGCGATCGGCAATCAATGCTGCCGCATTGTAGAGCCCATGCTGACCGGCTGAGACGATCGACGGCCGGAAGGACTGTGAGTCGCGCTGGTCTCCCTGCCTTACGTACCCTACCACGGCAACCACACCTCGACAGGCTTGGGCGATCTCGTTCAAGGCCCGTAAGTTATCTGCCAGAAACTGCGACTTGAGAAGTAGGTCTTCGGGAGGATAACCGGTAATGGCCAGTTCGGGGAATACAACCAGGTCGGCTTTGGCCTTCTTCGCCTCTCGAAGCCAGGTCGTGATACGGTGGATGTTGCCGGTCAGATCCCCGACGGCCAGGTTTATCTGTGCCATGGCAATTCGCAACGTCCGCATAGAGCTCCGGTAAAACCGGTCTATCTCCGATGGCCAAATGCACTCTACACAAGAGAGAGGGTCATCTCGACGCCGCCCGTTTGGCAAGAGATGCGTAATTAGGCATGTCCATGAGGAGAAACCCGTGACACGGAATACCACTGTTCAAACACATGTTTTTCAATCGGCGCTATCCGCACATGCCCAATACGTTCCGGCCACACCCCAATGACTCGTCCTCCTGACACTTTCTTATCATGCAGCATGGCCTTCCATATCCTCTGCGATGTCCACCCTGGCATACGGTCACTCAGCCCCGCCTCCTTCACAGTGCGCCGAATCTCTTCGACCACGGTACGAGAACAGATTTCCTGAAAGCAGGCGAGTTCGGCTTCCTGTACTAATCCGATCCCCACCGCTTCTCCATGGACAAACGAGTGATACCCCCCCAACGCTTCAAGGGCATGTCCAATGGTATGTCCGTAGTTGAGGATTCGCCTGCGATCGGATTCTCGCTCATCCTCGGCAACCACCTCGGCCTTGATCTCACAGGATCGTTTCACCACCGTTGCTACCATACGAGGAGCTTGCCTCCGCAAATCAAACATATTTCGTTGCAGATAGGCAAAGAACGATTCATCTGCGATGACGCCGTACTTGATCACCTCAGCAAGTCCGGCGACCCACTCCCGAGCAGGCAGAGTATGAAGGGTCAATGGATCTATCCATACGGCGCGTGGGTGATAAAATGACCCGATCAAGTTCTTCCCGAGCCGATGATCCACGCCTGTCTTTCCTCCGACGCTGGAATCGACCTGTGCAACCAGAGTCGTCGGCACCTGAATATAGGGAATACCACGCTGGTAGATCGAGGCAGCAAACCCGGCCATGTCGCCCACGACACCACCGCCGAGCGCCAAGAGCATAGACGACCGCTCAAATCGGTGACGCGCCAACACGTCGAGGATATGCTCCACCGTCTTCAGCGTTTTCGACTGCTCTCCGGGGGTCAGGATGATCGGCACGGGATCAATCCCACACCTCTTGATCGCCTCAAGACTATGCTTCAGGTAGTGCCGAGCGACGTGCCGATCGGTCACAATCCCAACTTTTTCTCTTACTCCCTGTTTCTTCAAATTCCTGCCGAGCTTCTCTAAAAGCCCGCCTTGAATGATAATCTCGTAACTTCTTTCAGCTAAAGAAACTGGAACGGTAAACATTGCAGTCATTTCGCAGCCCGTGAAAATGGGGCGGAGTAGCGCGTCATGTCAGTTCTATCGCGATAATACACGAGACCTTCATGGGATGGACATCGTATCACAGCGTCGGCAAAACTAAAAACACGGTCACGTTCCCAGCCGAGCGCTCAAACCCTGGATGGTATTGCCGCGATCTCTGCGGGACAAAAACAAAAGCCTGAGGATGCTGCAACGCATCGCCAGGCTTTTGATGACCACGGGGGAGGAACAGTCCTTAGGTCTTGATGATGCTTGGTGTGAGGAAAATGAGCAACTCTTGTTTTGAGACCGTCTCAGACTTGTTCTTAAACAACCAGCCCAGCACCGGCATACGAGACAGATAGGGGACCCCTTGAACGTTGTTGGCTTGCGTATCGACGAACACACCACCGATCACCATCGTTTCACCGTCTCGAACGATCACCTGGGTGGTCGCTTCCCGTCGGTCGATACTCGGACCGGCCGGATTGCTTCGTGCGCCGACGGCATTACGAGTCGCTCGCACCCGCATCAAGATTCTCTTTCCTTCTTCTTTCGGATCGCGCGAGGTGATCTGGGGTGTCACGTTCAACTCCAAGTTTGCATCGACAAACGTCGTTTGCGTCCCCTGTAAGGATGTCGTCTGGAAGGGAATCGATTCACCTTGGGAAATCTTCGCTTCTCTCTTGTCCAAGGTGGTGATCTTCGGTGCCGCGATCACTTTGCTCAACCCCAGCAATTCTCCGGCGGACAGCCGCATGTCAAGGGCAAATCCATCGGACAGCTTTCCAAAGGTCCAGCCAATGGCGGGAACGGCAGGTAATCCTCCCACTTGAGCCGGCAAATTCACCAAGAAGTTTCTATCGATCGTCGCGTTACCCGTTCCACCGGCATTCGCAAACGGCCCGGTAACATTGCCCACTAGATTGAAATCACTTGGGGTAAACTGTGAATTCTTCACGCCCCACTGAATCCCTAAGCCTCTCGCATAGACGGTATCCGCCTGAACGATGCGCGCTTCGATCTGTACCTGAGGCACTTCCAAGTCAAGCCCATCGACAAGCTGTTTGATGATGGTCAGCTTAGTCTCCGTCTCTCGCACGATGAGCGCATTACTGCCCTGGCTAAACTGCATGACACCGCGCGGGCTCAAATACTGCCGCAGTGACGTCATGAGCTCTTGGGCTTGAAGATTTTTAACATAGAACACACGGTCTACTAATTCTTCCGCCTTCGTCTTGGAATCTTTGGCCCGCGCCTCTTCATCCTGTTGCTTGGCAATATTCGCCAGCGAATCGACCCACACGATGCTTCCTTGGCGAATCATGCCCAGTCCATTCATCTTCAACAGCATATCCAGCGCCTGATCCCATGGCACGCTCACCAACTTCATCGTGACCTTCGACTTGACGCCTTCCCCAACGACGATGTTGAAGCCACTGACCTCGGCGATCAATCGCAGGATATTGGTGATGTCAGCCTGTTGAAAATCAAGGGAGATGCGGCGGCCTACAAATCGGGTTTGCCCTGCCACAATGTCATCGGATCGGTCGTCTTTCTCCACTGAAGGGCTTTCTACTGCCATCTCAACCGGCTGCACCTTCCACCGAGAGTGCCCGGGGCTGACAATTCGTGCAGCCCTTTTCATCACCATACGATCCGCACGATCCGCCGGCTCAATTAGCGCTTTGCGCGCTTGTGGAATGATTGTCACACTTTCTCCCCCATCCAATTGCGGTGGAAGCACAGCGGGCGCTTTCCGCTCGCTCCGCTTCAGTGTGATCAATACCTTATTATCCTCGCGGGCAAGAGCAAAGACCGGCCGCTCGGGCACATCGAACACCAGCCGGACCTTATCGGCATGATGTCCTACTCTGATCTTTTTGAGCAGATAATGGTCGGCGCGCACCACTGACCGTCTCAAAGTGGACGACACAGCGGGAATATCGATGATTAAACGCGAATCATCCAGGTAGTTGGCCTCGGGGAAGAGCTGTCCATCACCGGCGATCACCACCGTCACCAGATCCGCTTCAGGGCGGACCTCAACGGCAGTCACGGCCTGCGCAAGCAGTCGCATAGTAGACGTCTCGGCCCGCGTGACATCATTCCGCTTCACCGCGCCGACCTCTTCGGCGCCAACAGGCGTGTTGGCGAATAGGGTTAAAGCAGCGAGCGACAGCCTCAAGGCTCCGAAGAACCATCCAGCCGTCAGGAACCTATCTGCTCGAGAAAATAGTGGTTTCATTCTGAGCCCTCTTTGGGATGAAGAAGCTTGACATACTCTCGCTCCTGCTTCTTGCCATACACGTCAGTGAACCGCTCTTGGACGATGATGCCACGTTCTGTAATTGCGCTGACCACTCCGCTGTTCTGCCCGATTCTCGTTCCCCTCCGAACAGTGTACCCATGTCCTTCTGGAGTCTGCACCATCGCGGTATAGCCGTACGCCCCCCATACAATGGCAATAAGATTGAGCTCCGTGAGGGTCACGCGTTGCAATGGTGGAAGGGTGGTATCCAGCTTTCCCGGCTGAAGTTCCTGAACCACAGGGGCGAACGGATCTCGACGTCCCGAAGGATCGTACCCAAACCCAGCCACGCCGTCCGTCAAGGGCAACTGGGGAGGCGCCTGTGCAGGCGAACCTTGTGATGGCGCTTCCATAGTTGGGTGAACCGTCCGTGGAACTTCTGGAACGGCAGGCATTCTGATCGTGTCTTGCCTCATCGGAACTATCTGTCCCGGAATAGGGGAAGGCTCGGCTTGGACGTCCATGCCCACGGAAAGGAGGACATAGAAGCATGCCAGGGTGACACCAACTATCAGGGAGTATCCCTTAGTCTTCTTCTTATTTATGTCCAATATGTGCATGGGCTCAGAATTCCCCTACTTACCTGCTTGAGCTACTTTGCGAACACCAGCGGATGGCGGTGTTCCAGAAACCGGTTTCTCTTGTGGTGCGGCATATGCGACCAAGTCAAACGTCGTTTGCGATACAATTCGCCCTTGCTCTATTTTCGGAGATCCCATCTTCAGGCCCGACACAGTAATAATCCGAGGCAGCCGGTTGATCCGGTCGAAAAACAGTGCGGCTGTGTGATAGACGCCGGTGACTTCCACATTGACCGGCATTTTGACAAAGAGCTTCGATGCATCTTCGGTCTGAGCGCCAGGCTTCCATAGTTTGATGTCGAGCCCTAGTCGCACTCCCAGGTCAGACACCTGCTTCAGCAGCATGATCGCTTCTTCTTCCGGGGGGAGACGTTCTTTCTTCTTGGCCAATTCAATTTCAAGCTGTTTGTTCGCTGCCACTAATTGGTCCAAATGCTTTACCTTGATCGTGAGTGTTTGGATCTCACTTTCCAGCTTGCCGTTCTCAGCCTCGAGCGCCGTGATGGTTGCAGACTTCGGTTCTGCAATATAGAAATAGAAGCCGGCAATCATGCCGCCGACGAGCAGGAATAAGAGCGCGGCCTTTTGTGAGGCCGGCACATTGCGAAGCGCATCGAGGTTGAGCTGTGGCAATGCCATCGTTATCCCTTCAGACGAAACGCCAAACGAAACTGGTAGACATTAATCTTGTTTTCAACTGCAGCTTTGCTCTCCTGCAGATTGATCCCGGTGAAATAATCCGTACGTCGCAAATTGTTCACGAATTCCACCACATCGTCGTTTGTTAAGGCCTTCCCTTCCAACTCAACGGTCTCGGATGCCACACCCAACCTTGTGAGCCATACTTTGAGCGGCTCTAGACTCTGACTAACATGGTCGAGGACCTTCACCGGGCCCATTCTCGATTGCTCAAGCTGATCGATAATCCGGTTCTTGTCCTCAAGAAGCTTTTTCCTTTGTTCAAAATCCTGTACTTGCTTGACCTGTTCTTTGAGCTGGGCAACTTGCTTTTCTTTATCCCGTTTTTCCTCCTGCCGAGCTTCAAGCTCGCTGTCCAGCGAGGCCGAATACCACCAACAGCCGGCCAGCGTGACGAGGATCACTCCGATGCCGAGCAGCGCTTGTGCGCGCACGTCATACTGAGGCTTTGCCGGCCTTCCTTTGGGCCCACCCGGGAGAAGGTTAATCCGAATCATCTGTCCCCCACCGCTCTTAACGCCAGTCCGACACCGACGGCTGCAGAAGGAGCCAAATCCGCCAGAAGGTCAGGATGAATGTCACACCCGGTAATATCGATCTCGGCGAATGGGTCAGCCATTTCGACAGGCAGTTGCATCCTATCGCCGAGCTGCTGAATCAGTCCTCTTGCCCGAGCCACGCCACCACAGACGAGCACACGACTGAGCTCAGCATTGGTGGTCGAGGTCTTGAAGTAATCCACTGTCCGAGCGATCTCGGACGCGACTTCCGCATTCACACTGTCCATCACGCCGGTAAGCGACACCCCGCCAGAATCGCCTGCTCGGTCTTTTTTCTTACTCTCTTCGGCTTCCTCGAACGAGAGCCCTATCTCGCGTTGAATCGCTTCGGTGTACCTATTTCCCCCCAACGGGATATCCCGCGTAAATAACGAGGAACCGGCGCGGATGATGTTCACATTCATCACGCTCGCGCCGAGATTCACCAGCGCCGTCGTTTCTTCCTGTGCCATTGGATAATTAATCGCGTGCATATTCTCAACCGCAAACGCATCGACATCCATGACCATTGGGACGAGTCCGGCAGCCTTGACGAGTTCGGTCAGTTCATTAATCTTGTCTTTCTTCGCGGCAACAAGAATCACCGACATATCCCCCTGCTGATCTTCTGACGCATCTGGAGACAAGACATGGAAGTCGATGTTCACTTCGTTGATGTCGAAGGGAATGTACTGCTCCGCCGCCAATTTCACCTGCCCTTCCAACTCTTCATCCGGCATCGGCGGCAGACTGATCTTCTTCACAATTACGGCGTGCCCCGAAATCGAGATGGCGACGTGCTTATTCTTAACGTTGGCTTCCTCAAACAATTCTCGAATGGCCGAGACCACACGCCCTTCGTCCATGACCGTCCCATCGACGATCACTTCCGGCTCAAGCGGTTTTACTCCAAACTTTTGGAGAAAGTACCGTCCCTTTCTTTCCTTGAGCTGAGCGACCTTGATCGCACTCGATCCGATATCGAGCCCCACTAACTGTCGGCGGGGAGTCAGCATCGACACGATATCGGTTTCCACAAGCTTTTTAAACGAAGTCACCATGCGTTACCTGCCACTTTACGCAATAGCCTTTCGCGTGCGAATCACTTTCTCGATTTCATCCACATTCTTTCTTGTATACAGTCGCCAGTTTCTCCAATCTCGAGCGGGTTGGGTAATGACACCATCCCGTTCCCAGCGAAAGAGCGTCGCCTTGGAAATGTCAAACAAGTTGCATACCTGATAGGCCTTGAATCCCGATGCATTCAGTGTATATTTAGGCTTTTTCACGTCAGTATTTATACTGTTCTTATGCCTCTGTTTATTAACAAGCCTAAGTATAGTCAATATGCTCCACCTGTCAAGGAAGCGGCCGAAAGTGGGAATTATGGCAGGAAAAACGCTGGCTGTGACTCCAACAACAGTCTACGTTTTGTCGATATCGCGATGTTTGAGGCCGACGTCGTACCCCAGCGCGGCGAGGCTTTCTCGGAGACGGCCGGCGACCGCGACCGATCGATGCCGTCCACCGGTACATCCGATACCGATGGTCAGATAACTGCGCCGCTCTCGCTGGAACAGCGGCAAGAGAAACTTCAGCAGACCTTCGAGGTGCCCCATGAGCGAAACGGCCTCAGGGTCTGTCAGAACGAAGGTCCGGACCAGCGGATCGTCTCCGGAAAGTGGCTTGAGCTCAGGCACGAAAAATGGGTTCTTAAGAAATCGCACATCAAACAGCAAATCGATATCGTACGGCACCCCAAATTTATATCCGAAGGTCATGAGTGAGATCGTCAATCGTCTATCCGAGGACTCCCGTTGAAACTGCTTCGCGAGCAACTCACCGAGCTCATGGACCGTTAGGTCTGAAGTATCGATGATTCGATCAGCCTGGCGTCGGAGTTCGGCTACACGTTCTTTTTCGAATCGGATCCCCTCCAAGACCGGAAGATGTGGCAACAGTGGGTGGGGGCGCCTGGACTCTGAAAATCGTCTGATTAATACCTCTTCACGAGCTTCAAGAAAAAGCAACTGAACCGCATGGCCGAGAGCTTTCACTCTCTCCAAGATACCGACGAAATCCGAAAAGAACGCACGCTCCCTAATGTCAATCCCAAGAGCAACGTTGGCAATTTCGCTTTGCTGCTGGTTGCAGAGATCAACAAAGGTCGGGAGCAGAGCGGGGGGAAGATTGTCGATACAGAAATATCCGGCATCCTCAAATGCTTTGAGGGCGTAGGTCTTACCAGAGCCTGACAGCCCACTGATAATGACAAGATTCAGCCGAGCCATGGAGTCCTAATTGCCTCGGTGGCCTTACCTGAGATACACTTATTGGGAGTCTGCTGCCAGCCTCAACCGCGATTCAGCGACGTCGAACGCGCTGTACCCCCATGGACGTGCCCATTTCACTGGGCTGCTCAGGCAGATTGAGTACCACAAGGAGCGAGGCAGCTAGATTTCATTGGAGAATCCCTTTGGAAATCTGATCACGCCCCTTCGGCTTGATCGGCTTATGATTGACAAGACGCTCTTTCCATTTTCGAAACTGCGTATCCACACGGTCGACGAGGGCATCGATGGTGGCATACATTTCAGGAGTCGATGTCTTAGCTTGCACTCGTTTGCCACTGACCGCACCAGTGACTTCGGCCTTATGCTGAAGCTTCTCAACTCCCAATACCACTTGAAGCGATCCGACCTTCAACCCGTATCGATCCAGACGACCGAATCGGGTTTCCACATAGCTTCGAAGCGCCGGCGTGACGTCCATGTGGCGACCTGTGATTCTCAGCTTCATGCCCACCTCCAATTTGAACCTGGTTGGATGCGAAGCACCGGTGATCAAAAAAATCGTTTGCGTTGACTGGCGGATGAGATGTTCAACTCAGCCCGATATTTAGCCACAGTCCTCCTTGCGATAAGTACCCCCTGTTTACGAAGCCGGGCCGCAATTTCTTCATCTTTCAAGGGACGTTTCGCATCTTCTTCAGCCACCATGGTCTTGATCATATCCCTCACGGAAACGGAGGAATGCATACCTGAGGGCTCATCAGCCCGTTGAAGCCCGGCGTTGAAGAAGAACTTGAGTTCCAACATGCCCTGTGGGCAATACATATATTTATTGGCCGTCACACGGCTAATCGTCGATTCATGCATCCCAATATCCTCGGCCACCTGCTTGAGAACCAAGGGCTTGAGACATTGGACGCCATGGTCAAAAAATTGCTCTTGAAACTTGACGATGCTGGAAACCACTTTCACGATCGTCCGATTGCGCTGCTCGATGCTTCGAATAACCCACTGGGCAGCCCGTAACTTTTCATCCATATACGCTTTGGTTTCCGGAGTTCCGCCCTGCCCGGAAGAAATAAGCTGTTTGTAATATGGGCTGATCCTCATGCGTGGAAGCCCATCGTCGTTTAACAGCACGACCCACTCTCCTTCATTCTTAACCACAAATACATCGGGCACGATCACGTAGTTCTGGGTATTTGCGAACGGCCTCCCCGGTTTAGGCTCAAGCTCTCCAATGATTTTCGTGGCTTGGAAGACTTCCTCGACCGTGACGTTCAAGGCCTTGGCAACCTTGACATACTGTTTTTTCTCTAAGTCCTTCAGATGGTGCGACACGATGCTCTCAATAACCGATCCTTTTAATGCTCCCGGTGGTGACCCAAGCGACCCAAACGGATGCCGACCTAAATGCCCGAGTTGCAACAGAAGGCATTCGGAAAGATCCCTTGCACCAACCCCGGTTGGATCGAAAGTCTGAATATCTTTGAGCACAGATTCGACTTCGGATTCCGCAAAAGCAGTCCGGGCCACGACCTCAGCCAAAGGAATGCGAAGATAGCCATCATCATCCAGGTTACCGATGATCAATCGCCCGAGTTCCTTTTCTCGATCGCCGAGTCCTGACAAGGATAACTGCCACAGAAGATGCTCCTCGAGAGACGTCGCCTTGGCCACCGTTTGCTCGTACGAAGGAAAGTCATCTTGTGCCGAGGAGTATTCAGACTCGCCGCTCCGTCGATCTCTGCCGAAGTATTCTTCCCACCCGGAAGCGGAAAACTCCTCCGGCGATCCTTGTTCTTCACGTGTCTCAACCGTCGTATCCGATCGATCATGTCCTTCCGGTGCGGGCGTGGTTTCGACCTTCTCCTCGTTGACCACGGACTCGCCTTCGTCGACATCGGATTGCAGTTCATCCAGCAAAGGGTTTTCCAAAAGATGCTGCGTGAGACTCTGCTGCAGCTCCAGTCGAGACAACTGCAGCAGCTTGATCGCTTGCTGCAGTTGAGGCGTCATGATGAGCTTTTGTGTGAGTTGTGGAACCAGACGGAGTTTCATCGATGCCTCTGCCGCTCCTCTACAACTTGAACTGTTCCCCAAGATAAATGGCTCGAGCCGTAGGACTCTGCACAATAGCTTCAGGAGGCCCCGCCTCCAAGATCAATCCTTCATTGATAATGTAGGCGCGGTCTACGATTGAGAGCGTTTCCTGTACATTGTGATCGGTGATCAATATGCCGATCCCTTTCTCCTTCAACCTCGTGATGATCTGCTGGATATCCGCGACGGCTATTGGGTCAATCCCCGCAAACGGTTCATCCAACAGCATGAACGACGGGGTGGCCGCCAACGCACGTGTGATTTCCAAACGTCGGCGCTCTCCGCCTGAGAGGGCATACGCCATACTCTTTCGTATATGGATGAGATCTAATTCCTTGAGCAAGACATCCACTCGTTGGTTTCGTTCTTTACGAGCATACCCCAGCATTTCAAGAATCGCCAAGACATTATGTTCTACTGAGAGCCGCCGAAAAACCGACGACTCCTGAGGCAGGTAACCGATTCCCCTCCGTGCTCGCTTGTACATCGCCAGATTGGTCACAGATTCCCCGAGGAAGGTGATCTCCCCTCCATCAGGCTGACACAAGCCGACCATCATGTCGAAGATGGTGGTCTTGCCTGCTCCATTTGGACCGAGGAGCCCGACGACCTCGCCGGCATATACCTCGATGGCGACACCCTTGACGACTTTTCGGCCACGGAAACTTTTCACCAATCCGGTCGCCCGCAGACAATTTTCCCGCCGTGCCGCAGTCGGGTCGAGGAGCGCGTCAGACTCTGGATGAACACTCTGGGTCATGGTCGGCTCGTCCCCTCACCTTCGATGCGGACGTGTGAGCCTCCTTCCACCACACTCCGCTCCTCTGCCAAAAAAATCGTAATCTGCTTACCGCTGACACGCGTCCCCTTTTCCCAAGCTACGGGATCGCCGGTCAACACAATCTTCTCGCCGTCAACGAAATATACGGCTTTTTGACACATCGCGCTGCCGTTCTCGTACTTAATGTTGACACGATGGGCGCCGCCGGTCGCTTCGATACGGCTCACGGAGCGATTCGACATCGTCGACACGGTGTTTTGCTCTTTGGGAGCCGAGGAGTTCCGAACGGATGCAGGGGGATCCGTTTCTCCTCCAGACGGCTGCAGGGGGGTTCGGTTTCGAGAATTGAATAGGACAACCATCTTATCCGAGTGGACGATGAGAGGTCCTCGGGTCAGCACAACCGTCTCCTCAAAAATTGCCTGGCTGTCTTGGTTTCGCACGGTCATCTTCTTGGAGGTGATGGTGGTTGGGACACCGGGCGCCTCCATGCTCCTCTTGAGATGCTGCGATTCCGCTGAAGGAGCTGCCGACGTGGATCCGACACAGAGGATGCTAAGAAGAAGGAGCCAGATCCACATGCACATCCTGTAGAACCTCAAATTCTTCGGATTCCATTCGCCCAAGCAGTCCTTGTCCCCTTACCTCTAACCCATGCCCCACCATGCGCACGGAATCGTCCGTCCGAATTTCCCGCGCCTTGTCCGTCCATACTAAATGGTTGGTATAAATCGTATAGCCGCTCCTCGTTTTCACAACAATGGGCGTTTCGCGATTGGTCAACCTGAAATTCTTGGTCGCAGTATCCAGCGTTCCTTCTTCTCCGTGCACGGTGACCTCATCCCCTTCTGTACCGTAGAAGGTAAGGGCAACGTCACGCAATACGGCACGCTTATCTTGCTCAAACAGTCGAGCTTGTTTGGCCTGCACCTGCCACTGCACCACATCACCTTTCGATTGCCTAAAGATGAACTCCAAGATCTTGGCATCTGCTTGTTCAATCGATTCTGGAGCGATGGGCCGGTTACTCGGCATTGAATCTGCATTTCTGAAGAGCAGATAGGCGAGAAATGTGGCTAACAGTACCACCACGGCGAGAAGAGCCCGTCTCGCTACAAGCCCCCACATGCTCTAGAAATTCCCCAAGGTAGATTCATGGCAACATCTGGCACGATCGTAGCATGCACGGCCTGTCAAGTAAACGTCCTCCAGAGAACTGAAAATAAAAAGACTCCCATGTGTTGGCACATGGGAGTCTCCAAATTGGCAGCTAGATATTCGCGGCTAAAAACTATGCCGACGTTCCGGCCTCAGTGGGTGCAGGCTGAGCAGTATGGGCATCGGACTTTTTCTTTGTGGCGAGTTCATGACGAGAAACCAACTCGATAGCAACCATTTCAGCCGCATCGCCAATGCGGCGACGAGTCTTGACGATCCTGGTATACCCCCCTGGGCGATCCTTGAATCGTGTCGCCACATCACTGAACAGCTTAGACACCACGGCCTTGCTGCGAATAAAGCTCAAAGCTCGTCGGCGCGCAGGCAACGTACCTTCCTTGCCAAGGGTGATCATGCGATCGGTAAACCCTCGTATCTCTTTCGCCTTGGCCCCTGTAGTCTCGATACGCTCTTGGTCCAACAACGAGGTCACTAAGTTCCGAAACAACGCTCCTCGATGCTTCGTCTGCCGCCCAAGTTGTCGCCCCTTTTTTCTATGTCGCACGGTAGTCCCCTTCGCTAAAAAACATCACTCAGACTTTGGGCTTCCATTGTGTGGAGAAGACGCTGCTTCTATTTTTGTCCCTAGTGAGAGTCCCATCTCGGTAAGAATTTCCTTGATCTCATTGAGAGACTTCTTCCCGAAGTTCTTTGTCCTGAGCATCTCCCCTTCCGACTTTTGCACAAGATCGGCGATCGTTTTGATGTTCGCGTTCTTCAGGCAATTGGCCGCACGAACGGATAACTCTAACTCATTCACGCTACGAGAGAGATTCTTGTTCACTTCCCGTTGAGATTCCTGGTAGCCCGCTTCACTCTTCCCCTCGCTGCGCTCTTCCGGATTGATAAAAATGTCCAGGTGTTCACGCAAAATCCCGGCCCCTGTAGAGAGGGCGTCGCGGGGGCTGATAGTGCCGTCAGTCCAGATCTCCATCGTCAGTTTGTCATAGTCGGTCATACGGCCGACCCGTGCATTCTCGACATGGAAATTGACTCTCCTGATGGGAGAGAAGACGGAATCGATGGCAATCACCCCGATCGGCAGTCCCTCTTCCTTGTTCCGTTCAGCCGGCACATACCCACGGCCATGTTTCACCGTCATTTCGATGTCCAGCGTCGCATCCTTGTCCAGAGTGGCAATATGCAAATCGGGCGTCAGAATCGTCACGTCGCCATCGTGAAGGATGTCCGATCCCTTTGCTTCTCCAGGCCCCTTCTTTTTCAACCGTATCGTCTTCGGTCTATCCGTGTGGAGCGCCAGCCGCAGGCTCTTGATATTCAGAATGATTACAGTGACATCTTCCGTCACACCGGAAATCGTCGAAAATTCGTGCACCACTCCTTCAATCTTCACGGTGGTCACCGCAGCCCCCGTGAGCGACGACAACAAAATGCGACGGAGGGCATTACCGATCGTGGTGCCAAACCCCCGTTCAAACGCTTCCGTGGTGAACCGCCCAAATGTGGGAGAATGTGCATCCTTGTCGACTTCCACCCGCATTGGGATCTGAAAGTCTTTTATCGCTTTGATCATGACCCACCCTCCATACCATCGAGTGACTAAGACATCGGCCGTAAACGCCGATGTCGAAAGAACGCTCCTCAGACCGCCGGACTATCGCGAGTACAATTCCACCACCATTTGTTCGTTCACTGGCAGTGCGATCTGTTCCTTGGCCGGCAAGGCGCGCACCGTGCCCTTGAAAGCGCCTTTATCAAGCTCAAGCCAATCAGGAATGCCTCGACTGTCAACCGATTCCAATGCCGCCTGAATGGCGGCCAGGTCGCGACTCCGTTCGCGAATCTCGATCACATCTCCCGGCTTCACCAGGGCACCAGCCACCGTGATCTTCTTCCCGTTGACCGTGAAATGACCATGACTCACCATCTGGCGAGCTTGCTTGCGCGAAGCACCGAACCCCAAGCGATACGCGACATTGTCCAGGCGGCATTCCAACAACCGTAACAGGGCATCGCCCGTGACCCCGGTCTGTCGTTCTGCACGTTCGAAGACGCCGCGGAATTGACATTCTTGAAGCCCATAGATTCGACGCAGCTTCTGCTTTTCGCGCAACTGTAGACTATAGTCAGAGGTTCGCTGTCGCCCCTGCCCGTGTTGGCCAGGCGGATAGCTCCTCCTTTCGACCGCGCATTTTTCCGTCATACAGCGCGTGCCCTTGAGAAAGAGTTTCTCACCTTCTCGCCGACACAACCGACAGACTGGACCACGATACTTTGCCACTGCTTCCTCCTCGCTCGTCGTTAATCGTCAATCGTTATTCGTTACAGGTCTTCCGATTCACGTTTAACGTTGTTCCTATACTCGCCGCCGTTTGGGAGGCCGACACCCATTATGCGGAATGGGTGTGACATCACGAATCAGATTGATCCGCAACCCGGCTCCTTGAAGTGAACGGATCGCCGATTCCCGACCCGAACCTGGTCCATTCACATACACATCGACTTGCCGCATTCCGCTTTCCATGGCTTTGCGCGCGGCAGCTTCGCCGGCCCGCTGAGCCGCAAAGGGAGTACTCTTCCTCGACCCTTTGAACCCTTGATTGCCTGCGCTTGCCCACACCACCGTGTTTCCGCTCATGTCGGTGATGGTCACAATCGTATTGTTGAAGGACGCCTGAACATGTGCCACTCCACTCTGAACCATCCGACGTTCTTTCTTTTTCCCTTTTTTGACGCTCATGCGAACTCCTCCGGCCGTTTCGGCAGACTACGTGGTTGGGGCTCCTTTGCTCACCGTCGGTCTCGGCTTGCTACTGACGCCTGCGCGCCGCCCTTTACGCGTCCGAGCATTAGTCTTGGTTCGTTGTCCGCGGACGGGCATGCCTTTGCGATGACGCAACCCTCGATAGGTCCCCGTATCAATCAGCCGCTTGATATTCAGCGACACTTCTTTGCGCAGGTCTCCTTCGACCCGGTAATCACGCTCAATGATTTCCCGCAACTTGACGATCTTATCTTCACTCAAGTCCTTGATACGGACCGCTCCATCGATCCCCGCTTCATGGAGAATCTTCTGAGCCGACATGCGTCCGATTCCGTAGATGTAGCTCAATCCGATATCCGTTCGTTTATTCCGTGGCAAATCGATGCCGGCAATACGTGCCATTCTCTCCCTCCAGTTCTGAGTGCTGAGCGTTGAGTTCTAAATGTTGAACTGTCTCCTCATCGGGACTGTCTGTAATGCCGGCTCAAAACTCAGCACTCATCGCTCGGCACTTTTCTTTACCCCTGTCGCTGCTTATGACGGGGGTTTTTGCATAAAATCCGCACAACCCCCCGACGACGCACAACCTTGCATTTGGCACAGATGGGCTTCACTGATGATTTGACCTTCATAACAATTCGCCACTCCCGTTACTTGAAGCGATAGGTAATTCGGCCCCTGGTCAAATCGTATGGTGACATTTCCACCGTGACCTTATCGCCGGGAAGGATACGGATAAAATGCATCCGCATTTTCCCCGAGATGTGAGCCAATATG